>JAJYVQ010000254.1 GCA_021791915.1 Actinomycetes bacterium
TAAAACGATTACGTTAAGCAATTCAGATGAATCTGTTCACATGAGTCTACGAATATCAGCTAAGTTCAAAAATTTAAACCAAATAGAACAAGGTAGTTAAAAACATTAGTACTAGGATTCAATCTTTTGAATTTAACAAATGATTAATTTTAAAGTTTGGTTAAATTTGCAAACTCAATAGAATCATAAACTATAGGAAAATAGTCATTATAGAAAAGTAAGCAAATAAGAAAGAGAAGCTACATTTTTTAATATTTAAAATGTCACTGTAGTTTGAGTGTCGCTACAGTCTAAATGTCACTACAGTCTAAATGTCACTACAGTCTAAATATCACTACAGTCTAAATGTCACTGTAGTTTAAATTCCAACATAAACAGTTTGTGAGTTTCATTTTGCAGTAGTTTAACTAGCGTATGATCAATTGAAGCTCATCTAATCTCTTAGTCATGGATTGTGCAGTCATTCCGAACAAAGACGCAATTATTTTCAGATCATCGGTGCGCATGGTAATTACCTTCCCATTAAAGTCTTGTCTCTGAAGCTGAATCATTCCCAAATAGTGCCTTAGCAAATCTCTTTCTGGACCACTAACAGAATTTAGCTTTACCAAATCGATAGTAATTTTATTTAATTCACCACTTTGGTCACTGCTCTCAGAGTTTATATTGCGGTTCCTAGCATAGGTCGAAACATTCTCATCTTTTGGTAACAACTGATCTACTGGTACTGAATAAATGATTGCCAGCCTCTGAAGCCTAGGAACAGATATCGCCCGTTCGCCTCTTTCGTATGCCCCCAATACTGAAGCTTTAAATTCTTGATCGGAAATTGCTTCAACTGCTTGTAGCGAGAGATGTTTCTGCTTTCTAACAGCTCTAAGTCGGCTTCCCAACGAATTGGCATACTG
This sequence comes from Actinomycetes bacterium, assembly GCA_021791915.1. Classification (GTDB taxonomy): domain Bacteria; phylum Actinomycetota; class Acidimicrobiia; order Acidimicrobiales; family JABEUL01; genus JAJZNL01. Next base: position 909 of record JAJYVQ010000254.1, read on the forward strand.
TCGGGTAGTTACACTTTCATCGTTATTAAGAAATTTTTTATTTGATTTATTTATTGTCACAGTAAATACTATAATACCACTATCAGTGACAAATCAATTTATTTATGTAAGTTTTAGAAAGTTAAATGGTATTAACGGTTTTAGATTCACTTACATCAGAACCGTGGAACACAAATATATCCTTTGCTCTCTTACCGACCAAATATGCAAATCCAACTCCTAAGATTAACAAAATAATTAAAGTCTGGTCTATCCCAGCTCCAATTGCTTTGGGCCCGAATACAAAAAAGGCCACCAAAAGAGTTCCCATGATAACACTCGAAAAGATTGCTGCAAGTGTAAGAACTCTATGGTCATGTGGATTAATACTTACATCAGGTAACTTTTTATGCCCTCTCGTTAAAAATACAGTTGCAACAACGGAGTCTAAAAAAAATTCCGCCAATAGAAAAAATCCTGCGCTTGATAATACCAATCCAAAAAATGTATTCAGTGATTTAAAAAACAGTTGTAGAGAACATACCAACATGGTCATTGCTAATGCCGAAACCGTCGTAAAGTAAGGTACCTTTCTTTTTGAAAGAGAAGAAAATACTGAAGGAAGCATATTTTCTCTACCCATGGCAAAAACAACTCTGGTCAGAATGTATGTTGTAAGCCACAAGCCACCAGCTGTAGATGCAATTATCGGAATCAAAATTATCCACTGAGAATGAGGAAACAGTCTTATTCCCCAAACCGCCAAAGGATCAGAAGAGTTTGCAAGCTTAGAAATTGGCGTTTCCGAAAACATGAGTGGGTAAATTAAAACGTAAAAGAAAAATGCCAATATAGCTCCTACTATTCCAGCTTTGCCTGGATCCACACGTGGTCTTTTGCTTTCTTCTGCTGCATATGAGTCTATTTCCCATCCGTCCAATATGGTAGCTGCAATCACTGCAACAACCAACATTCCGCCAATCGGTATAGGACCAAAGTGAATCGGAACGTTCAGCCTGTTATAACTCAGCAGACCTGCTACTACCAAAGTCCCTAAAGACAGTATCTCTACTACAAAAAATATCTTGGTGACAGTAGCAGTAGGTTTGGCTCCAAGCAATAGTGGCAAAGCCGCAAACAGAACCCAAAACAGAGTCGTTAGCGTTTGAAGGACAGGATTTTGAATGCTATGAGGTGCGATCAAGGCCAGCGTATAGCTACCGGCTGGGATCGCAATCGGAGGTATCGACATAAAATACGCCAAAATTAAAATCCAGGCTTGGTATCTAGATACTCGAGGACCCATTATCTTTGCTGACCAATGATAAGACGCTCCAGAATGTGGAAAGTGACGATTCATCAGTCGAAATACAAAACTAGAAACTATAAACGGTACAGCCAAAATAAAAATTGCGGGGAGCGTCCACCATCCCGCTTGAGCCGCCATTACCCCTCCAGTTGCCGCAATTGAAAAAAGCGGACCTACACTCGAAACTGAAAGAGGTACCAGATCCGAAAAATTGAAGAGCTGAGCTAATGTTTTTTCTTTCCTGTCAACACGGCGAGAATGTTGCATAGAATAGATATTATCATAGTTATTGCAACCTGATTGCAATAAGATTTAGGGATATGGGGATGATTTTAGATTACTGTT
>JAJYVQ010000255.1 GCA_021791915.1 Actinomycetes bacterium
ACATCAGTAACTGAGTCTGAGTAGGAATAGCAGGTATCCAAATCCAAGCCTTCTTTCGCAGCGATTTCTTTTACAGCCTGAGCTTTATACTCTCCAAAACAGTAGCGTTCCATATCACCCGTATATGTTCCGTTTTCGTCCACTTGAGCTCTGGATGCGATTACTCCGTCAACTCCTATATATCTTCCTAAAGGTTTTACAATTTCTTCGGGAGATGCTGATACGAGCCATACCTTTCTGCCGTTTGCCTGATGTTCTTCTATTTCGTCAATAGCTTCTTTATATAAGATGGGGTCGACTGTAGTGGCCAACGCCTCTTCGACAATCTTTCTTACCCTGGCTTGTTCCCAGCCTTTGGTAAGTTCCAGTACAGATTTTCTTATTTTCTCAAGTTTCTGTTCCGATGCTCCCAGATGCTTGTAAACAATCTGCGAATAGAGACTTTTTATAATGGTGGATTTAGAAATTAGACCGCCGCGGTAAAAAGGCTGACCGAAAGCCGCCATAGATGCTCTGGCAATTACAGTTTTATCTAAATCAAAAAATGCGGCTTGGTTATTCATAAACTTAAACTTAATATTGTTTTTTATTCAAAGGTAAAACCTTATATAGATTTTACCTTAATAATTTGATTTTTAAGATGCTTTAATCCAATTTTATTAAAAGTATTTATTTGCTATGACCGAACTATTGATTTGATTGATCGATTTAACATTTTTTAACAATTCAGAATTTGAGATTATGACAGATCAGTTGTAACCTAATAATTTGATTTTGAATTTACGAATACGTATACTACGAAACTAAATGGAATCATAGCTCTTTTATTTTAAAATGGTACTTAAAATTTTTAAAATAGCGGGTTGGGTGATAATTCTGTTTGGGAGCCTAATTTATCCAATTAGTTTGTCTTTTAACTCCTGTCGAAATTCTGACTTCAACAAAATTAAAACTGAATCACCTTCAACCAGCATCGTTGAGGACCGAGGAGCATTAATGTGAGAATCTTTGGTAACAGCAACTATTACAACATCTCGAGGCAAGTTCAAATCTTCAATTGTCGATCCAATCGCAGGTGAGTTCTCTGCTAAGGTGACTTCGACCAACTCGGTTTGTCCGTTATTAAATTGCAATAGCTGAACCAATGATCCCACGCTAAAAGCTTCTTCAACCAAAGCTGAAAGCAAATGAGGAGTGGAGACAGATACGTCAACTCCCCACGTTTCGTTAAACAGCCACATATTTTCGGGATGATTTACTCTTGCTATAACACGGGGCACTCCAAACTCCTGTTTTGAAAGCAAACTAGTTACTAAATTGTCTTCATCGTCTCCTGTAGCGGCAACTACGACATCAACTTCATTAAACCCTGAATTTTGAAGGTGAGACATTTCGCAGGCATCGGCTTCAATCCACTCAATCAAGTTATGATGTGGCATCCTATTGACTATCAGAGGATTTTTTTCCAAAACTTTAACATTGTGTCCAGCGTCCGCTAGATCATAGGCTAAAAATGTACCTACGTTGCCAGCTCCGCAAATCGCAACTTTCAAGAGTTCTCCTCCCCTAGTAAATCAAGTTTGATATTGAATCTCTCATTTAAGATGTGTACGGAATCGGATCTCACAACAGCATATACTACATCGCCTTCCTGTAATATAGTGTCTTTTTTTGCGATGAAAGACTCAGTTGCTCTGTTTATGCCAACAATTTTAAAGTCAGTTAAAGGTTCGATGCTCTCGACAGATTTCCCCACGAGAGCTGGATCTATTGTAATTTCATACATCTTTAGTTGTGCGGTTGAATTCGACCACTCTAATGATTTGGAGTCTGGGATTAGTTTTCTTAACACCTGGTTGGTTGTCCAAGATACGGTGGCCACAGTAGGTATTCCCAATTTTCGGTATATTTCAGCTCTTCTAGGGTCATAAATTCTTGCTACCACATTTTCGATCCCAAACGACTCTCTTGCGATTCTTGCAGTTAAAATATTTGAGTTATCTCCGCTAGTTACAGCGGCAAGTCCGCCAGCACTTTCTGCACCTGCTTTGGTTAAGTTGTCTTTATCAAAGCCAAATCCCACTAATTTGTTTCCTCTGAAATTAGAAGAAAGTCGCTTAAATGAGTTTTCGTTCTTGTCTAAAACTGTAACGGAGTGTCCCAAGGCTTCCAGTTCTAGGGCCAAACCGGATCCTACCCTACCGCAACCTACGACTATTATGTGCATTTTGTCCTTGACATTACTTCAGATTTTTCTTTAAACAGATATAAACTTCATGTTTGATTTAATTAACTTTATCAAAGCCAGATACCCTAAAAGTTAATTCTGAGGTTAGTTTAAAGTTTTGATCGAATCTAGTTTCCAATTATCATTATTGACTAAATCTCGTCTATTTAATTTAATCGCTTGATTTTTTGGTTTATGATTAAAACTGAAGCATTTGCATTGCCCTAGAATAATTCTTTAGCAAAATGTGTGTGTTGTATTAAAGGTTTGATTTAAACAGTTTATGACGATTTCTGAAACTTATT
>JAJYVQ010000256.1 GCA_021791915.1 Actinomycetes bacterium
CCTAAAATTTGCTTATATAGTTCTTTATCTTTCATATAGATAATTATTCCATAAAATTACCTAGCTGGTGAGATTACCCACAGAAAACCCAGAAGAGCCTTAATAAAATGCCTGACGACTTAATGGGGGGTTGGTGATGAAAGATAAAATCATTAAATTTATAGTCTCTAAGGTTAAAGAACAAAATCAACACATTGAACAAAATGAAAGAGAGATTGAATTTTAGATGAGTGAAAATCGAAAAGTCGTAGAGAAACCAGTCGGAGACGAGGGGCAGTCAGAAGAAAATATCCTGATCCTGTTTCAAAAAAGTCGGAGAGGGGGTCTGGGGGGCAAGTAAATTAAATCTAAATATGCGGTTATTACCGCAACAATATTGGAATAGTTTTGGAATAAAATAAAAGTGTGTTGTCAACAATACATAAGTACTGCCCAACCGTAAGCGGTTGGGGAACCTTGGGGGTCTTGCAGACCAACCAATTCGGGATAAGTATATTGACCGTAACCGGAAAAGACGCTATTTAAGATTGTCCCCGAAGCAGAGCCGTTATTTGTATAGTCATTATTAAAAAACGCTCCAACTTGCCGACTGGCTATTGTTGAGTGTAAACGACACGGACACGGCAGCACCAGAAGGAATCTCGACATACGAATACATATAATTTACGGTACAAGCATAAGCCGGCTTTGCTGGAGTCACCGTATTTATTGAAACAGCAAATAGTAGTAACAGCGAAATTATTACTACTATTTTTACTACTAATTTAGACATGATTTTTATAACCATTTTTAATTAAACTCCACCCATAAAGTAGTATCAAGTAAGGATTGAGTAACATCACGACAGTTAAGTTGAACGGTTAATGTCTGGGTATTATTGGCGGATGTCGTTAAATGCATCGGTTGGTAATTTGGATCTGCGGCAGGGTCAATCCCGCATGCTTTATATACATCATTTTCTAAAACAATTGACGCTGGATCTGGAGCCGCTAGTTTACTACTTGTTATTTGTGGTTGAGGTGGTAATACTTTCCCTACAGGAACAGGAACAGTAAACACATACACACCATTTGAAGTTATATTAACTGGATTTGATTCTATTGCCCACATTCCATGACCTCCAGCAGCAACTTGTTCGCCGACTGTTGGGTCGTTTGTTATAGGACCTGATGGTACAGAAGCGGTTTTAGATAGATGAACCTTAGCTGGGCTACTTGAAGTAGTGGCAAACATCGTAACAATTCCAATAACAACCGCCAAGCATAATAAAGGAACCATAATTAACAAAGATCTTTTCATATTAACCCCTTTTTTTGCAGGTAACTTTTATTTGTTAAGTCGATATAAGTTTAAACCTAAAGTGAAGTTTTGTCAAGTGGATTTATTTGATTTTTCTTTAAAATTTCAATACAAGTTCAATTGTTTAGAAACTCAAGAATTAAAATATCTGTCTCTCATTTCAAGAGTATGGCAATCATTACAATATAGGTCATTATTAAATCCTGCTTCATAATCAGATCGTTGGCCATCTGTCATATCTTCAAGAGCATTCTCATCTGCGTCTTCAAATTCAACATTCTTAGAACCACAATTAGAGCACACAAGTTCTTTATCGTTTAACATTTCAGAAACCTCCTATTCGCAATCGTAAAATCCTATTTTACATTACAACAACAGAAAGGTTCATTAATAACTAAATAATATCCTGTTTTAGGAAAGTCGGAGAGGGGGTCTGGAGGATGGGATTTTTAGAAAAAAAATAGAGTAAATCTTTCCACTAAACCGATTTTTGATTTATACTTTTAAAAGAAATAGAGTTAATAAATATCTAAGAAAATGAAAATTCACCTACCGAAAGTAAGTGAATTTACAAAATCTTAGATTTGGTTCGAGAAACCATTTAGTTTTTAACCTTTGGAGTGTTACCAGCACACCGAGGGGGCTTTGTGTTGCTGTAAAACAGCACAACCTTATGTATGATTAATATTAACACAGAAAAAAGAAAATGTCAACATATAATAAAATCACCGGGGAAAAACCCCGGTGAGATATTTGTTTCTGACTGTATCTTAACAGACCCCTGTTTCAAAAAAAGTTATTTCGTGGAAAATTTCTGTGGGGGAATCAGAGGGAATTTCTCACTATTTGTGGTTGGGGTTGATTGGTGGGGGGGAGGTGGAAAGTCACCGGTTGACGACCTTACCGGCCGACCGGCCGAGTGGTTGCCAGGAAATCCGACTACCAAACCGTCCCCTATATGTAACCTCAGTTCCCCCCTAACCTACCATACCTCATACCTACTTATTACCACTACCCTTATCCCTCATATACCCCTAACTCACGATACCCTATACTCATCCCTCCAGACCCTCTCAAAAACAACAGACCCCCATAATAAAAAAGCACGAAGTGCAAACTTTTTGCGGTGCAATAATATATAGTATGAGTAAGACTTTTGGGATGACCTCCGGAGGGGTTGCGACTCAAAGATTTAGCGGGGGGAAGACTGCTGCGGC
>JAJYVQ010000049.1 GCA_021791915.1 Actinomycetes bacterium
AAATATGCCTTTGAACTGGCATAATAGGGTCAGAAACTATTCAAATTATTAGACCTAGTGGCTAAAACTTCGGGAATTTAGGATAATCCTATTAATTAACCAATGGATTTTTAGAGCATGCTTCGCTTAATGAAGAATTACTGTTTTAAAACCTAATGGATAAATTTCATTGATGAAAATAAGAGCCTAGCAATCGGAGGCAAAACTCAATTAGCACATATCAAAAGACAAGTCAAATTTAGTCGTTAACTAAATAATGAAATCTGCTACTTTAAACGTTGTCCGTAACGAGCGGGTTTTTAGCGGAAAGATTTCTAGAAAAGACTTGTCGTGCATCAGAAGCTTTAGGAGTCTTAATTAACCCTCTTGATACATAACCTCTGGTATCTGCCCAAACCAGAATAGGTGGCAAAATAATCAATGCACACAACAAGGCTACCAAAACATTCATTCCGACAATTATTCCAAATCCCCGCAACAATGGCATTGATGAAGTAGCCATTACAGCTACTCCCGATATTGCCGTTAATGCCGATACGATAAATGCCCTTCCAGACCTAGCTGAAGTAACATCCATAGCTTCTCTGGGAGTAAACCCACGACCACGCTCTTCCACAAACCTAAGCAATATTAAAGAAGTGAATTCGGTGCAAATAGCAACCACCAACGGACCTGCAACTGCAGTCATTGGAGAAAGTTTTAAACTAAATAAATATGCAATGATTGACACTGCACCTACAGCAATTATCACAGGTACTAACGACAATACAGAACGTATTAAACTTCTAAGTCTTATAGTAAGAAATATTCCAACCAATAGAACAGACAGATAAGTCAAAATTGCCCGTGATGAATTTAAGTTTTCAAGCAACCCGATACCCACTATCGCTATCCCTCCGGGTGCTTCGGTCAAGCCAATCGGAGTTGGCACTACTGGTGGACCCTGAAGAGCCGATACAATTGGCGCCAGTCCTGATAAATCGGCAGTCTTTGCCCTAAAAATAATATTTAAATTTCTTCCGCCGTTTGCTACGGTAAGATTTTGAATTGGCTTAGGTGCAAGCTCATATGCCTGAAAAACCTCTCCTCCGGTCGGATTCACTGGATTTTCGCCTGGCTGATTTGTCAACAAGTACACAATATTTACAATTCCCGTTCCATTGAATATCTGTGAAGAATAATTTGACTGAACATAGTTGCTAAGTGCCACGGCATAATTAACTTCCTGATTTGTGAAAGGCTGATCGGTATGCACGTCGATACCCATCAAATCGTTAGAACCAGTTCCAGTCTTAAGAGCCAATATCCCCTTTATCGCCGACGAGTTTGGATTTACCCAATTTATGGGATCGGTTTGTAAAACTAATTTTCCTTCCACAACGATTCCAGTAAAAAATATTATTAGCGATATAGCCATAAACGGAATTGCAGCTTTCTTGGAGAGTGAACCCATTTTCACCACGATCTTAGCCAATATCCCCTTCGAAAAGTCTTTACCTTTCGTAGGAGACTTATATTCCCGAATTCCCAAAATTGCAAGTGGTCCGATTATACTTCCTAGACAAACCGCAATTATACCTACGACAAGAAGTGCTCCGAACTGCCTTATCATCGGCACTTTAGCAACTAGTAGGGCCGAAAAAGCGAACACCGCATCAAATGTTACTATCAGAAGTGCAGGTCCGAGCGATCTTGATGCTTCCTGAATAGGATGTTCTGACCTGTCCAAAACTACTTCTTCTTCAATCCTAGAATGCATCTGAATCGCATAGTCAAGTCCAACACCCATCAAAACTGGAAGTCCTGCTATGGATGCAAGAGTTAGAGGAATACCAAAGTAACCTGCCACGCCAAACGCCCAGATAAGACCGATGCCAATTACAATGAACGGTAAGATTCTCCATCTCACGGAAAAAAGTAGGATAAGAATGAGAATCATAATTAGTCCTGCTATGGCACTTAAAGTAAGCATACCACCTTTAAGATAATTGTTAATAGTCTTAAGAAGAGCAGGTACTCCAGTCGTTAAAGTAGTCGCATTCTGCAAATGAAGAGTTGAAGTTACTTTATCAACCTGACTAGCAACAGCCGATTCTTGATCAATACTCAAACCGCCTTTTAAGAAAATCAAAATATCTGCGTGAGTGTTATTAGGAAAAAAAGACATTGAAGCCTGTCTTAAAGTGTGGTTAGGATTGTGTGTTAACACTTCAACCCATTTCGGATTCGAGAATACTCTCTTAGATGTAGGTACTGCGCTCAGCTGTGAGCTTGAAGCCAACAGATAATTTAAGCGAAGTTTTTGAGACGAGGGAGATGTATCGTGCTGATATGCATACAAAAGCATTTTTGCCGCTGGTGAATCAATAGGGTTGCCATTTGGACTTGATACCAAAGCAGAAGACAGCTTTAGTGCGTCTAGTGGCGTAGCAACTGAAAATACCTGTGGCAGTTTTTTGAGTTTTTTCTCCACAGAATTAATCTGCGCCTGATTTGAAGAAGTAAATAAATTATCAATTGTATTAGACTTCGTTGCGGTAATCATCACAACCATAGGATCCCCGCCGAAGTGAGATTCGTAACTCGTATTCTCCTGTTGAGCTAAATCAGTCGAATTCAGATAAGATGAATTTGACGTTACAAATTTTAGTCGCACCATTCCAATTCCTAAGATTAAGGTAATCAAAAGTCCGACAACGCCAACCACATTCGCATACTTGCCGAGGTTTAGACCCAGCCAAGACCAAAATTTACGCAATTTATCTCCGATCAGTATTTGTCTCTAACCGTAACACTCCGCAAATCCTTTACTATTCAAAATTAATTGCTCTTCAACTGTCTTAGAAAATCAATACAATTTTGAGAACTTGCGGTTACTTTTTTATATTTTGACTACTTTGAAAAAATATAACTTTACAATATTAATGCAAGATTACCTGCAATAAAACACTATTTGAATCAAATACAAATTACCCGATGGTGATAAGCTCAATTTTAAATATCGGTAAAATACCAGTGCCGTCGATCTCGCAGAATGACCTAGCTTACATAAGTTATATGATGAACAGAAATCTATTTTAAAAAAAAGCAATATTAATTACGTTCACTGTCATAACCGCATAATCTATCCCAGAGAGGAGTCACTAACCTATCTGAAAGTAAAGAAATATTTTTAGTATTCCACTTAAATCCAAAAAAACTTATAAGACAAAAAGTGACAAAATTTAGATAAAGCAATAACGATTAGGCTGTCATAGCCAAAGAAGACAATTCAGGTACTTTATGCAGATGAGAAAGAGCTTCTCTTTCAATCCTTCGTACCTTTCTAACTCCGATCCCAAGTTTATTTGCAACCGATTCAAGTGAAGCTGGTTTCCCGCCCAATAGTCCATATCGAAGCTCAATCACATGCTGTTCCATGTCGTCCAACTGTGCAACAGCATCTAACAGATTTTCACTTATCACTCCGTTATCCACGTAGTTTTCAAATTCAGAGTTCTCCGAAGGTATCATCTCTCCGAGTGTAGAGTTGTTATCTTCGTCAGACACTGGCTGATCCAGCGAAATTTCTCCAAACTTGTGTTTTTCAGCTGCACGCTGCAAAGACTGTCGTATCCACCATGTAGCATAAGTAGAAAATTTAAATCCCCTCTCCCATTCAAACTTATCGACTGCGCGGATTAACCCCAACGTACCTTCCTGCATTAAGTCATCAAAATCTGCTATTCCCTGATACCTTTTAGCCCAGTGCGCTACTAATCTGAGATTTGCGGCGACCATCTCTTTCCTTGCACTGTCATCCCCTTGAGAAATACGTTTTGCTAGGTCAACTTGTTCGTCATGAGTTAAGACCTTGTGGTTAGTAAGATATGTTGATATAAAATTAGTATCCGCCGTCATTTTTGTAGCCATTTTTCTCACATCCTCCGTTGCAAATATATTTATTACTTATATTTAACAAGAAATATTACAAACATATTCCGCACGAGATCAATTTTTATAAAACTTTAAGCTTATTTTAAAATATCACCAAGTTCTTTTGATCTATTAGCTGCAGCTTGGACTGCATTAAAGAACAGGTCGTTTACGTTGTCTCGATCTAGCTGTTCGATCGCCGCTTGGGTAGTGCCTCCCTTTGAAGTTACAGCCAATCGCAAATCAAGCGGTTCTTCTCCAGTTTTTTCCATTAAAATACCCGAGCCAATTACAGTCTGTTTTGCCAAGGTACTAGCCAGTTCATCGTCTAGTCCGAGTCTAATTCCCGCCTTTGTCAATGCCTCTGTCAAATAAAACACATAAGCAGGTCCAGATCCTGAAATTGCTGTTATGACGTCCATTTGAGATTGGTCTACCTCCACAACTTTGCCAACTGCAGACAACAACTTTATGGCGTAAGTCAAGTCTTTAGATGTAGCTCCGGGCCCTTTTGTAACAGCTATCATTCCCTTGTTCACCATGGAAGGAGTATTCGGCATAGATCGTATAATCGCAGTTTTATTCTTTAATCGTGAAGCTAAATATTCACAAGTTATACCTGCCATAATAGAAATTATACGGTCGATTGAACAATTGAAGGAATTTATCTGATCTATCACATCTGTTGCGACATTGGGCTTAACAGACAGAATTAAAGTTTCGCAATCATCCACCACGTCTAAAACCTTTACAGAGGGAAAAGATTCTGACAATTTTAGTTTTTGTATATGATCTGGTTCAACTACTGCCAGCTGTTCTTGGTCGACCAAATTCGCTTCGATAAATCCAGACAACAAAGCAGTTCCCATCCTACCTCCGCCTACAATAATTAGTTTATGTTTACTCATTTAATACGTCACTCAATCTAGATTACCTTTTATATGAATATCGATACTTTCCTTGATATCCTATTGACATTGCAACAGCAAAATACTCCTCAGTATATACGTAAGCCGTTCCTAATAGCTCATCTAGAACATCAACAGATAACGTGGAAGCTGGAGTTGAACCTACTAGATAAATGGCATTTTCAAATCCTATCGAAAAGTGCAACTGATTTAAACTGTTATTTTTAATCATTAGATACGATAAACACTGCTCCACATTCACTTCTGGTGCTGGCATAAATTGTGTTTCTACAAATAGCGACCGCTGATTAAGGTAAAACCAAACGGTTATCGCCTCTCTAGTTTGTCCCCTTAGTCTAACATACCACCGATTCCCGGAAACTTCTTTACCGCAGTCAATCAACAGCTCCGCATACTCTACTCTTATTTTCTTGAACCATTCGTCGAACATATCCCTGATCTGGGCTGCTTCACGATCGGTTAAAAGGTTAAATGTCTCACCCATAATTAACTTCGCCTGAAATTAAGCTGTCTTTTTTTTTAACTACAGTCTATCAAAACACAATTTTTAACTTCAGAAGCAATTCGCATAAATTTCAAAGCAGAAGATTTCCAAGTATAGTTTCTAGAATAATGTATGGCGTTTGTAATAATTGTATTGTAAGTTTGGGAGTCCTTAATTGCAGTAAGTATTTTATTTGCAAATTCTGAGGCATCTCTATTGTCGACCAAATATCCGTTATAACCATCAACTACCAGCGAATTTAATCCTCCCACGGCACTTGCTACCGTCAAAGTACCACAAGACATTGCCTCCAGAGCAACTAATCCGAAAGACTCAGAAGACGAAGGTACGACGCAGATATCTGCTGCTCTATAGATAGTGGAGAGTATTTCGTGAGGTTGCGGCTCTAAAAATACCACGGATTCTAAAAGCGAAGCTTCACGCAAAAATTTATTGGTTTTTTCCAGTTCAGCGTAACCTAAGTGCCCGCTCGGACCCCCGACAACTAATAGACCTGCTGCAGGGTAAGTTCTTTTTACCAACTCAAATATTTGAGCTGCAATACTAAGTCCCTTTAAGGGTTGAATTCTACCTACAAATACCAACAAGGGTCCAAATTCACCACAGCCAATCGCATTTTTTGCCTGTTCCTTATTGCCTGGACAAAAAAATGCATGATTAATTCCCAACGGAACAATTTTAATTTTGTTCATATTAGCACCGTACATTTCAGAAAGTTGAGTACTTTCCATCTCACAAGAAGCTAGTAATATATCTGCGCATTTGATAATTTCTTTCTCGGAATTCTGTCTGATTTCCTGATTTATACCGCAGGCATCTTCCGGGGAAAACTCCGCTTTAACACGGTCAAGCGTATGAAAGGTAACTATTAACGGCAGTTCGAAGTAATGCTTGAGCTTATGTCCTACCAAACCCGAAAGCCAATAATTTGCATGTATGACATCCATGTAAATTCCTTGATAATTTAAAAGCTCAATTTTATTTTTTACATTCTCATAAAATTCGTCAACGTAATTGATCAGATCTTCTTTGTCTACATGTGTATCGGGTCCCGCTTTAATATTAAATACTGTTACTCCAGGCTCAGTAACGATCTCTTCGCTATCACTTTCATCAGAAGCTCTGGTAAAAATAAAACAGTTGCACGACATCCTAGCAAGTGCCGAAGCCATCTCCCTGACGTAAACATTCATTCCGCCACTGTCGCCTGTACCAGGTTGCCCCATCGGAGACGTATGCATGGAAATAATTGCTATATTTAACGGTTCGCTGTTCATAGATATATCAGATGTACTTAAATTAGCTTAATCTTTAAATGTCTTGGTTCTATCAGATTTTGACATTTAAAAATGAACCAGGACTGAAACCCAATGGATGTCAATTGCCTTAAACTACTTATTTTTATCCTAATTAACGTCTGAAATGAATAGTCTATAAAGATTAAGCAGACTTTTTTTCTGTTCCTCATTTAACTTAGGATCATTAAGTATAGCGATGGTTAAGTCAGTTTCGCTCTCGTCGGAGCTTAAAAATCCAGCTTTAATATAAAGTGATTCAGCTGATATTCGTAGAGCTTTAGCTATTTGTTTAAGTATGTCAGCTGACGGATTTCTAAGGCCTCTTTCAATTTGAGAAAGATAAGGATTTGAGATTCCTGCAATTTCGGAGAGCCTTCTTAGCGACATCTGAGCTAAGTTACGCTGATCTCTTATGAACTCTCCTAAATCTTTTAAACTCTTTGAAGTACTCACCTAATGATTTGATCTAGTTTGACTTCACCAGATTTAATTCTGCTTACAATTTCGTCTTGGAGCGTATCGATTGAGCGATGACATTTCTTTCTGCTCTGAGAAAGAAGTTTTTCAAATTTTGCAATATTTTCTACCGTTTCTTCCAAGAATTCTGGAGAACCGTTAAACCACTCACCCATATCCTTAGTTACCAATATAATGTCCAGGCGCTCCAAAAGCATCTCAAGCAGACCTGAATCACAATTGCTTCCATCCAACAAACTAGCGGCCAACCGTGGACTGGCACCGTCACTTTCGACAGTTGGGTTTGAACTCAATAAAGAAACTAAGTCGGGTAAAAGTTCAGGCACTTCCAAATCTTCATCATTTTGATCGATCCACTTTTGTTTTTCTACCAATATAATATCCAACCATCCCTGAGCTACACGTCTAGCAATAGAAATAGAAACTTCAGCAGCCTGAATTTTATTTCGATTCTCCCGAAGCTCATCAACCGACAAACTCTTTACATTATCGTCACTACATCTTTCCAGAATCAACTGTAATTCAAGAAATTCCTTGATAGAGCTTAAATCTATTGGTTCTGACATATATCACTCTCGTTTCAACGTGAAATTAAAAACTTTTATAATATAATCCTATAACGAATTTATAGTGAATGCCCATAAGATAGATTTTTTTGCAATTCAGTTGTTAGTTTCATATTGCATTACCGACTTTTATGCTAAATAAAAGATTTTCTTCGATAGTAAACAAACGATAAAATTCGGCATACTGTATTTGGCTACTCTTTACAGATTTTTCAATCTTCCCGCTCGATCAAAAGGAAAATAGCGATAGATAATCTTATATACAATACTTTGTAATTCTATCGGTCCGAATACATAAGAATCTACAGAGACCACAGGGTTGTCCCCTATTACAGTTATCCGATTACCTTCAATTGATTTTACTCTTTTTATCAGCTTGTCACTACTGATCGGATGATTAAAAACTACAATATCGTTAAGTCTGAGTCTGAAATATGAAAGTCCCAACAACCTGTCGTTCTCACAAAGAGTCGGAGACATGGAATCTCCGTTTACAATGAAAGTACGAAATAACCGTCTTAAAATTGTAAGAGCGAACAAAATTAAACCGAAAATAGCTAAGTCAGGCAGTAGTTCAATATAAGATGATCTTTTAGATTTTAATTTAAAGTTTTGTTCAGTTTCCACCGGACCATTATTTAATAATTGAAGTTTTTACTTTATTAAATATCTATAACATTTGGCTTTTATTCTGACAATCTCCACTTGAAAGATTAAATTGCACAAATTGTTAACCAGTTTATTTGAGAGCTTTGATGTGAAATAAAATTAAACGTTTTCACTGCTGTAGCAACCACTGATTTAAAAAGGAAGTTGGAATTAATATAACAAGATTACCTTTTGAATAATATTTTTTGACATCATCCGATATGAACTTATTCTAGTTGCTTATTCTAGATACACAACTAATATTTCAGGTCCACTGCCCGGTAATACTTTTATTTAATGTTAAAACCCATTATTATCAATAGTTGCTTAAAGAACTACTGTAATTTGTTCTACAAATAGCTATTAAGATGATTATTGAAATTAATCAAGCGAATATATATATGGTTACACTGAGGAGTTTATGCTGAGTTAATTTTTTTAGGGTTTTTAGTATTCAGATAGCAATAAGTAAGTTAATGGTAAATGATAATAAAAAATAATTTACCAAATTGAGTAATTTATATTAAATCATGACCTGCAATCAAAAATCTAATCTATGCTTAAGAAAACTTATAAATTAATGTCAGTATTTAATTGAAGTTTTTATTAACAAAACTTTAATTGAACTGGAGTGTAAATAGAATGTATTCTAAAATAATTAAACGGAGGTACAAATTGAAGCTAATATCTAAGGCAATACACCTTGTAGACAGAGTAGTTGTTCCAGAGAGAGTATCTGCTCACTGTGATTTACCGTGTGGAGTATACGATCCAGCTCAGGCTCGAATTGAAGCTCAATCGGTAAAAGCGATTATGGAAAAGCATAACGCCTCAACTGACGACTCATTTAAAACGAGAGCAATTGTAATCAAAGAACAGAGGGCAGATCTGGTTAAAACTCATCTCTGGATATTATGGACAGACTATTTCAAACCAGAACATTTAGAAAAATACCCAGAACTCCACTCACTTTTCTGGAAGGCAACAAAAACTGCCGGGGAATCCAAAAAAACTAACGATGTTGCGGTTGCTGATAAACTACTTGAAGAAATCGGCGAGATAGACCGAATCTTTTGGGAGACAAAGAAATAACGAGCGGTATTTAACCGCTAACCTTACTAGCCGTCAAATACCTGGACTTCTATAGGTTCAGGTATTTTGGTGATCCTTACATTTTGTAAGCAGCGGATCAACCAATATATCTTCGGCTGGAATATTTTTACCACAAACTTCACAAACTCCAAACGAATTGTTGCGCATTCGTTCAAGAGTTTTTTCAATCTGTTCAATTTGCTGCTCCACTACTTTTACAACATCTTGTTCCATAATTAAAGTATAGTTAACCGCAATCTTCAGTTCAATGACCATACTATATTATTATTTTGTACCTGATTATTATTTTGTAACTGATTATTATTTTGTACCTGATTATTATTTTGTAACTGATTATTATTTTGTAACTGATTATTATTTTGTACCTGCGGCTTATTTTTAATAAACGGTTGCTTCTCATGTCATCTAACTTTATGGATTACTTATCGAAGAATTATCTTTCAGATATCTGAAGCGGATAAAAATTAAATTGTGAGTTGTTCTTTCGCTAAAGTCAGCGCTCTAAAGTCATCACTACAGTTTTTCTATAACATGTTTAAAGCATATATATGGCTTTCAATTGCAAACAAAATGTTAAGGTATTTCAATTTTTGAATTATATTAGAATAAATTTGCAAACACACTTTACAAGGTTCCGTACTAATAGACAATTGAGGCATCTTAAATATTTGTGAATTCGCCGACTTGCTACAGCATACTTACAAAATTCTTGCAACTAATGTATCGAGTTCAATTCCTAAGTCAAAATGTCATTTATATATCGACAGTCTGGAAAATTAAAACTACTTTTTCACGATTATTCGAAGCGAATCAACAGTAGTTTAACTTTGTTATAAAATTAACACCAAGAGTATTGCGATAGTTATTTAAAGTGATAAAATGTTATTTGATAAATGTATGATTAGCTAGTGATAGCCAAAGTTATATGCCATAAGTTGCCCCAGTAACAAATGTAATAAGATTAAAGGTAATACCGAAAGACATAGGAGTTACAATGCCACAGTTTTCACAAAATAAAAAAGGTTATGATCCCGAAGAAGTTGATAAATTTGTCAACGAACAGGTTGCCCAACTCCAAACCGCTATACAGCGGGCAGCTACTGCCGAAGCTCAATTAAGTATCGCCAATTCAAATTTAGCTGAACTTCAGCGAAGAGTAGACGAATTGGATCAGTCCTTGTCTCAGGACAGTTTATCTGAGGGAACAATATCTGTTACTATGCCCAAGGTCGAAGAAACACTTGGACAACAGATTCAAGCTATCTTGAATACAGCAAATGAGGCCGCAGCAAAAATCGAACAAGCCGCTCACCAAGAAGTAGCACAAATAAAACAGAAGGCCGAAGATGAGCTACGTGAGATCCAAGCTCAAACACAGTCCCTTAACGACCAACTATCTCGAGCCAGAAGTGAAGCCGATATGATAAGGTCGGAAGCTAAAGCGGAGTTGGAAATCGAACTTAGGGCACAACGAGAAGCAGTAGAAATTGAACTATCCAGGCGCAGAGCCGAACTTGACAATGTGGAACAAAATCGCGAACAAGAGATGCGGTTGAGGCTTGAGGACAAACAAGGGCAGCTTATGAGAGAACACGAGGAAAAATTGACCGTTCTAAACGAACAAAAAGTAGCATTGGAAACTCAAATTGCTTCGCTGGCTGCACAAAAAGAAAAAGCGATTTCCGACTTGGCAAACTTACAGAATATGTTGCGACAAGCAGTAGGAGGAATCAACTTACCCGAGACAACACCTACCGAAAATGTTCAACCTGTTGAACAACCTGTTGAACAACCAAACCCAATTGCAACTGAAGAGTCAAGCGAGTCTTCTAAACCTTCGCCTAAGATTGAACCTATGGGCGCATCGTCGGTTCCGTTCGAAGACGATCAAAATGTTTCCAATTCAAACGTAGGTATTAATGGTGATGAAAAAGTAATGATGGTCCCTACGATTGCAGGAATGGCCCCAGTTCCTACGGATTCTACGGGTGAACCTACAGGATCAAACAATTAGTAAAATTATTGCATCAAATTAGATCTATCTGAAGTCTCATTTTAAGGTTTAAATTAACCAAATTTTAAAGTGGCACCTACAAAATATGTTAATTAAAATTGTTAATTTTTATTAACAACAACAGCTTTTTAATTCTGTTAAAAAGGAGATATGAAGCTCAGTTAGAGTAAAACTTTTTTTTAAAAGTATTAGAAGTAATAGTGTACAAGTATTGACTTCTCTGAAGCTTTTTATGCAGATCTTTTGTTATTGAGAATACAGCTTTAAACATCAGTTGATTAGTTGTTTTAACAATAACAATAATTTTCTGTGATTATAGTATGCAGGTGTTATAGTATACAGGGATTTTAATGGTTCTTCGAATTTTAATGTGCACGGAATTTAATGTGCTGTATTACTAGCATTATTAAGTCGCTTAAATTGTAAAGCAAAGTATTAGCCAGCGAGGCTCTTTAACACATACTGGAGGATTCCACCACTTTTTATATAATCAGCCTCCACTGGAGTATCAATTCTGACTTTCAGCCTATAGACATTTTGGTCGCATTCTAAAGAGACATATTTAGGGATCCCACCCTCGTTGATTGCCCCTAGCCCAACTATATTAAACTCTTCGTCACCTTTTATGCCCAATGACTCAAAAGTATCTCCTGCATTAAGTTCAAGAGGAATTATTCCCATTCCAACTAAATTGGATCTGTGAATTCTTTCAAAACTTTCGGCAATCACTGCTTTAACCCCAAGCATCCAAACTCCCTTTGCCGCCCAATCTCTGGATGAACCGGATCCGTACTCTTTGCCTGCTAAAATTAAGAGAGGAACACCATTTTTCCTATAAATATTCGATGCTTCATATATCGACATGACCTGGTTGTCGATATAACAAGTAGTGTACGGTCCTTCGGTACCAGGAGCTAACTGATTTTTAAGCCTAATATTTCCAAAAGTTCCGCGTACCATTACCTCGTGATTACCTCTTCTGGCGCCGTACGAATTGAAATCAGCTTTATTAACACCCAAATCTTGCAAATATTTACCAGCGGGAGAATCAGTAGCAATATTGCCCGCTGGAGATATATGATCCGTAGTTACGGAATCTCCAACTTTTACCAAAGCTCTGGCGTGTAGAATATCTTCGACTTTATAGGAGTTCTCGCTAACGTGATCAAAAAAAGGCGGTCGCCTAACATAAGTTGAATTGGTATCCCAGAAAAAGAAGTCAGACTCCGAATTAGGCAAACTCTTCCACCCTGCGTTCCCATCAAAAATTTTCTCGTAACGGTTTGTAAACATTTCAGATGAAATCGACTCTGCAATTGTAACTTCAACCTCTTCTTGAGTGGGCCAAATATCGCTCAAATAAACCGGCTGGTTCTTATTTCCGATACCTATAGGATCTGTCGAAATATCTAAATTCATGGTACCTGCTAAGGCATAGGCAACCACAAGCGGAGGAGAAGCCAAAAAGTTCATTTTAACTTCTGGGTGTATTCGTCCTTCAAAGTTTCGATTTCCAGACAATACCGAACTAACAATTAATTCGTTTTTCTTAACGACAGCAGATACTCCTTCATTTAAAGGTCCAGAGTTACCTATACAAGTAGTGCAACCGTATCCGACAAGATCAAAACCAAGGTTTGACAAATACCCGTCAAGTCCTGCTTTTTTTAAATAGTCAGTCACAACCATTGAACCAGGTGCCAAAGAGGTCTTGACATATTCAGGCACCCTTAGCCCTAATTCTGACGCTTTTTTGGCCAATAATCCTGCAGCGATCATAACTCTTGGATTTGAAGTGTTAGTACAGGAAGTTATGGCAGCTATAACGACCGAACCATCTTTGATCTCTTTTTTATCCGGATTAAACGATTCTGGCAAAACCGATTTTTTTTCTTTAATAAACCCTGTAACTTTAGTACTTACTTCTGAGAGAAGTAAGTTGTCCTGTGGGCGCGAGGGACCCGCAATTGAAGGCTCAACTGAACTTAGATCAAACTCAATTAGTTCTGTTGTAACAGGGTCTTCAGTTATAGACGTTCTAAATATACCTTGTTCCTTGCAGTAAGCTTCTACTATGTTAATTAGTTCTTCGGATCTACCGGTAAATCTCAAATAGTCCAAAGTAACCTTGTCAATCGGAAAATAAGCACAAGTCGCTCCGTACTCAGGAGACATATTTGCTATTGTTGCTCTGGTTTCCAAAGCTAGCTCATCTAGGCTAGGTCCAATAAATTCTACAAATTTACCGACTACTCCGTAATTGCGGAGTAGCTGAGTAATTGAAAGAACGAGATCGGTAGCAGTAGTCCCTGGATTCAACTTGCCGGTCAACTTAACTCCAACTACTGGTGGAATCAGCATTGTAATAGGCTGACCAAGCATGGCGGCTTCTGCTTCAATTCCACCCACTCCCCATCCTAAAACCCCCAACCCATTTATCATCGTTGTATGCGAATCCGTTCCGACAACGGTATCTGGATATAATAAATGGTCGTCGGATTTAAAAACTACTCTTGCCAAATATTCCAAATTAACCTGATGACAAATACCAGAATCAGGAGGAACCACTCTGAAATTGTGAAATGAATTTTGAGCCCATCTAAGTAGTGCGTACCTTTCAGAATTTCGTGAAGCCTCTATCTTTGCATTTATTTCAAAAGCATGAGCACTTCCCGCTGATTCTGCAATTACGGAATGATCTATTACCAACTCAACAGGTACTAAAGGATTGATTTTATTTGGAGAGTCTCCCAACTTATTTACTGCATCTCGCATAGCGGCTAAGTCGGCAACTGCAGGAACTCCTGTAAAGTCTTGCATCAATACTCTCTCGGGCGAAAAAGCGATCTCTTGGTTCGAAATCACCGATGAATCATATTTAGCTAAAGAGACAATATCGTCTGCGGTTATCGCTTTCGAGTCCTCATGTCGTAACAGGTTTTCCAATACTACTTTTATACTAAAAGGAAGTCGATCAACTTTCGCCACATCTCCCAACTTGTTGATGTTGAAAAACTCATAGGGATTTTCGTCGACTGTTAAGGTAGTTTTAGAATCAAAAGAATTTTTAGACATACTAGATATATTAGTTATTTATATGATCGGCTATTTCAACAAATGACATAAACAAGCATGCTCTTCCGATTAACTCTAAAAAGATCTTAGAAAATAATCGAATGTTAGACTAACTTCTAGATTAAACTTTAAAGTTAAACTTCTTTTACTTAAGCTATTTTAAAGATTTAGTAAATACTTACTTAAGTACTTTTTTAAATTGTTTGCATAACAATTGGTTCAAGTCAGATCGACGCTACAGGAAATTAAAACATGAATGAAAGT
>JAJYVQ010000050.1 GCA_021791915.1 Actinomycetes bacterium
GCCCCCGGCTTTTGAGCTCGGGTGCAACAGAGGCTACGACTACGTGGATATCGGCGATGCCACCGTTGGTGATCCAGGTTTTGGTACCGTTTAATACCCACTCGTCTTTTGCTTCGTCGTACACTGCTCTAGTTCGCAATGAAGATACGTCGCTTCCAGCATCGGGTTCCGAGACGCAAAATGCAGCAAGCTGTATTTTATCTGGGGTTCCGAAGCACTGCGGTCCCCATTCCATCATCTGTTGTGGAGTGCCGTTGGCGGCAATACCCGCTAGACCCAAGGTAGTGCCCAAGAGCGAAAGCGTTATACCTGCGTCTCCCCAAGCCAGCTCTTCGTTCATAATTGGCATTAATATACCGGTCGGATCGAAGAAACACTGCGCTATGAAATCAAATGAGTAAATACCTACTTTTGCAGCTTCTTGAATGATTGGCCAAGGAGTTTCTTCTTTTTCGTCCCATTCACTTGCGGCTGGCCTGATTACGTTTTCTGCGAAATCATGTACCCATTTTTGAAGTTGAAGTTGGTCCTCGTTTAACTCCATTGAAAATTCGCCCATACTGTCTCCTAATGTTCTTTTAATGTAATGTTATCTGATAGTTATATTTGCCGACTTGTAAGAGTCGGAGTATGTTACCGTCGATAAGTTACCGACCGGTAACTTATCAATTATAGCGCATTTAAATAGAAGTGTTACAAATTTCTTTTATTAACAGAAGATCGGTAAAACTGTATATTAAATATTTTTATGTTCAATCTTAAAATAGTTTAAAACATGCTTAGAATCATGTTTTATTAGGACTCTGTATTTTGTACTTTTAGATTTAAGTTAATTTAAACGCATATAAACATTTAGAAATATTTTAAAGTCTTTTGCTTGAGATTTGTTGTTTAACTACTTATGTACCCGAGTACCAGAAGAAGTGTCTTCTACAACCCATCCAAGCTCACTTAGCTCGTCTCTGATTTGGTCAGCAAGTTTAAAATCTTTTGAAATTCTCGCAGCATCTCGTTTGGCGATTAAGTTCATGGTATTTTGATCCAGATCGTTGCTCGTGTCTTTTAAATCTAGACCTAAAACTTTGCATATAAACAAGGCAGCTTTAAATTCGTCGGTTGCTAACTTCATTTTGTGGACATCATTTGCAATATCTGCTAACGCATTTGATCTAGTAACTATTTCAAATACAAGTGACATTGCTCTAGGAGTGTCCAAATCGTTATTCATTGCAGTCTGAAACTCTTTTAAGTAATCTTGACGTATATTACCCATGTCGGACTCCAAGGTATCTAAATCTATCGAATCCTTAAATCTTCTAAATGCCGAATCTAGTCTTGCAACTGCTACATCTGCTGTTTTAAGGGTCTCTTTCGTAATTTCAAGCGGTGATCTGTAATGAGACTGCAGAACCAAAAGTCTAAAGGACCTTGCATCGTGTGCTGATAGGAGTTCATCTAAAGTGGTATAGTTATCCAATGATTTAGACATTTTTTCACCCGCAACGGTTACCCAGCCACAATGTACCCAGTGATTTGCGAACCGTTTAGATAATGCTTTTGCTTGAGCCAATTCATTTTCGTGATGTGGGAATATTAGATCCTGAGCACCTCCATGTAAGTCAAATCCTTCTCCTAAAAGCTGTAAGCTCATCACGACACATTCGGTGTGCCATCCTGGTCTTCCCATACCGAAAGGACTCGACCATGCTGGCTCTCCTGGTTTTGAGTGTTTCCACAGAGTAAAGTCCATCGGAGATCTTTTATATGGGTTTACATCGACTCTGGCTCCTGACTTAAGCGATTCTAAGTCTTGATTTGAAAGCGAACCGTAGTTCTTTACTTTTGCAACTTCCAAGTAGATGCCGTCGTCAATAGCGTATGCAATGTCCAAATTAAAAAGTTGGTTGATTAAATCGATCATCGAATCTATATATTCTGTGGCGTGTGGGTTAAACGTAGGTCTCAAAACATTAAGTTTTTCCATATCTTCGAACCATTTTGCTTCGAAAAAGGAAGCGATTTCAGAAGTAAGTTTGTTTTCTTGGTTTGCTCTTTGAATAATCTTGTCGTCTATGTCCGTAATGTTTGAAACATGGATTACCTTAAAGCCTGAATACTCAAGATAGCGTCTTAAAATGTCAAAACTTAAGGCAAATCTGCCATGACCTAAATGGGGAGGACCGTAAACAGTTGGACCGCAAATATACATGGAAACTTCATTCGGCTTCCTGGTTTCAAAGGGTACGATTTTATTTTGAGCTGTATCGAATAGATTGATCAACGTATAAATTTTCCAAATTTTGTTAAAGAAATTTAAACTTATATTATATGTTACATTTTAACTGTCGATCAATTAATGAATTTGAAACACGTTAATGTGGTTGGTTTATGATTTTCAAGTTCTTTAGTGAAGATTAGTCCAATTGAAATTCATATGTTTTAATACTATAATGAGGTTCAGGACACTTATTATAATATACCGATTATAATATACCGATAATATTTGGCTTGATGGATTTTTGAATTTCAGATGTTGAAATAGATTACCTCTTTAAAATTATCTACAACCACTTCTGAGATAGACGGGGTTTTGCTTCAGAGGTTTTGCTTAAATTTGTTGGGCATTGTGCGACATCAATTAAAGAACATTTTTTGCCACAGTAGGTTTTAGTTTGACAATAAGATATAAGTAGGTTTTATGGTAGGTTTCTATAAAATTTACATTATAAAAGCTCACTTCTTAACAAAGACGTTTTTCTTTGTTAGATTAAGTCAGGAGGATATATGACTACAATTGATGCAATTCCCAAAGCGCTGCATGTAAATTCAAATGATTTGCCTTATGTAGAGCTTGGTGATGGTAGCTCTATTAGACTGCTTCACGCCGATATTGAAAACGGGCTTTGGGTAGTAGATACGGTATTTAAACCAGGGACCGTTCTTCAGAGACACAAGCATACTGGTTCTGTACATGCCTTTACGAAACAGGGGATGTGGAAATATTTGGAATATCAGGAAGTGAATACTCCGGGATCCTATCTTTTTGAACCCGCTGGTTCAATTCATACTTTGACCGTACCACAGGATAATACGGAAGATACGATAGTCAATTTTGTAATATCTGGTGCGAATCTCTATTTGGATGAGAACGACCAAGTAACGCTGATCGTAGATGCAGCAGCAGTTAAATTTATATATGATTTGTTGGCAAAAGAGCAGGGGTATGAGGATCTAAAGTATATAAACGGTGGAAAATATACTCAAAGCAACTGAAAAGGTTATTTACAGTTAGAAATGATATGGATATTTGATTAGTTTAACCAAGTTACATCTAGAAGTAGTTTGCGGTTAAGTTAATTAATCTGCTTGCGGTAAAGTGTTAATTTTGAGAGCTATTCATGTGATAACAATAGGTTCGGTTACTAAAGTTAAAATACTAGATTTAAATATAGACGTTAATTAAATTGGTCGCTAATTTGGTATCTTATACTTTTGAGACACTAAACCATTGTGCATTGACGACCTTAACTTTAGTAAAAAATTTCGCCAAGTTGTTGTGTGCTATTGCATAAGAATGTGTATCAACAGATTATAATTGAGTTACTTAACTGAATCGAAAATTAAGAATTAAAGCTGGTCTTGTTTAATTTTTTCACTTTTAAAGTATAGAAGCTGTTATGAATTTTTGTGTACCCGAAAAACCTAGTACTGAAGGTATTGAAACAAAGTGGTCCAATTACTGGAAGGATCACTCTACTTATAAGTTTAGAGCCGATAAAGTAAAATCTAGGGAAGAAGTCTATTCTATCGATACCCCCCCTCCAACCGTCTCTGGTTCTTTGCACATCGGTCACGTTTTTTCATATACCCATACGGATACGATAGCGAGGTTTAAACGACTTTATGGGAAGAAAGTATTCTATCCAATTGGCTGGGATGACAACGGGCTTCCAACTGAAAGACGGGTTCAAAACTATTACGGTGTTAAGTGTGATCCAAACTTAGATTACGATGAAAATTTCAAAACTGAAGATAAACCATTTGATCCTTCAGTTTCAATTTCTCGTAAAAATTTTATTGAACTTTGCAATGAATTAACTAATTCTGATGAAGCAGTTTTTGAAGAACTTTGGAGGTATCTAGGTCTGTCGGTTGATTGGGAGACTACGTATTCCACAATTTCAAAGCAAGCGCAGATGATTTCACAGGCAGGATTTTTAAGTTTGTTGGAAAAAGGTATTGTCTACAAAAAAGAAGCTCCCACATTGTGGGATATTGATTTTCAGACCGCCGTAGCTCAAGCCGAAATAGAAGATAGGGAAGTGCGATCAGCATATCATACTATCAGGTTTAAAGTCAGAAGTTCAGCGGACAACTCGGAGCTGTCTTGGGTAACTATAGATACCACTCGTCCTGAACTGCTACCTGCGTGTGTGGCTTTGGTGGCAAATCCTGATGACGAAAGATACAAGTCGTTATTTTATAAAGAAGTAATAAGCCCTCTTTTTTCTGTTCCCGTTAAAGTTATGCCTCATCATCTAGCAGAACCCGATAAAGGAACTGGAATTGCCATGGTGTGTACTTTTGGTGATATGACTGACGTAGTTTGGTGGCGTGAAATGAATTTGCCTACTAGAACGGTGCTGGATAAATTCGGCAGATTTAAGGATATTGAATTTGGAAAAGATGAGTTCGAGTCACGAGATATCGAATCGGCGAATTCAAACTATCAGAAGTTAAAAGGTCTTAAGGTCAATAAAGCCAGAGAAACTATAAAAGAGATGTTGTTAAAGTCAGGTGATCTAATTGGTGATACAAAACCGATTGTGCACCCAGTAAAGTTCTACGAAAAAGGGGACAAACCGTTGGAAGTTGTGACTTCCAGACAGTGGTATATACGTATAACCGATTTAAAAGATGAACTTGTATCTCTGGGAAATCAGATTAATTGGTATCCAGCGTATATGAAAAGCAGATATGAAACTTGGGTGATGGGGCTGAACTCCGATTGGTGTATATCCCGTCAAAGATATTTTGGTGTTGCATTTCCAGTGTGGTATAAAGTTAGTTCGAATGGAACCGTCGATTTTGACAACTGGATTCTTCCAAAAGCAGATCAGTTGCCAGTTGATCCTTCAGTAGATATTCCTAGTGGGTACAGTGTTGAACAAAGAAATAAACCCGGCGGATTTACTGGAGACTTAGACGTTATGGATACTTGGGCAACATCTTCTTTAACACCTCAGATTGCTGGAAAATGGTTGGAAGATGAAGAGTTTTTCAACAAAGTGTTTCCTATGGATTTACGTCC
The DNA here is from genome assembly GCA_021791915.1 of Actinomycetes bacterium. GTDB lineage: Bacteria > Actinomycetota > Acidimicrobiia > Acidimicrobiales > JABEUL01 > JAJZNL01. The sequence continues at coordinate 5,312 of JAJYVQ010000050.1, forward strand.
GCAAGCACATGACATTATACGGACTTGGCTTTTCACCACGGTAGTTAGGTCTCATTTAGAATTCAAAAGTCTTCCCTTTAATAATGTTGCAATATCTGGATTTGTTTTGGATCCTGACCGAAAGAAAATGTCTAAATCTAAAGGAAACGTAGTTACCCCTATGAACCTGCTTGTTCAGCACGGATCGGATGCTATTAGATATTGGGCTGCATCTGGTAGACCTGGGGTAGATACTTCTATTGACGAAGGGCAGATGAAAGTAGGACGTAGACTTGTTATTAAGCTCTTAAATGCGTGCAAATTCTCTTTAGATAGAGTCGCAGATGCCGAGTTTCTTAGTGATTTAAGCAGTATTGAAAATATTGCTGACAGCCTAGAACTTGTTTCAAATTTACAGCCGATAGATATTAGCGAGTTGCTCCGATTAATCGACGTGGTGGAGAAGTGCACCGATGCTTTTGTTAATTACGACTATTCGAAAGCTTTAGATATCACAGAAGGTTTTTTCTGGGAATTTTGTGATGACTATCTGGAGTTGGTTAAAGTTAGATCTTACGGTCAAGACACCACAAGTTCTGAAAGTCGTGTTTCTGCCCAAGTTACTCTGGCTTGTGTAGTAGATATACTGTTAAGGTTGTTTGCGCCTTTTTTGCCGTTTGTTACCGAAGAAATTCATTCGTGGTATGGGGATCCCTCGATACATTTGATGTCTTGGCCAAATTTGGAGAACTTGAAAAGTAAGCTTTCAAATTTTACGCCTTATGATCTTATGAATGTAGCTTCTAAGATTTTACATATTGTCAGGCGTTCAAAGACCGAGATGAAAGTATCTCAAAAAAGCGTAGTAGATAAGGTTGTTATCGAGGGAAATAATGAGCTGTTAGATCATGTTAGGTTGTTTGAATCTGATTTGATTGTATCGTGTGGTATCCAAAGTTTAATTTTACAATTGAATGAGAGTCTTGACTATGATGGATTCTCTGTAGATGTTAAATTGTAGTAAGACCTTTAGTCTAAACGTTTCGTATAATTTTGCATAAAGGATACACTGATTGTCTTTAATATCTTGTCTTTAATATCTTGTCTTTAATATCTTGTCTTTAATATCGCAGTAACTTTAACTTGTAACTTTGATATGTGACTTTAAAATGTATAGACAGCCACTTTTACCTCAAGTTACATTTATTCAGAATTGTTATAGTTCAGAATTGTTATAGTACAGAATTGTTATAGTACAGAAATCTTATTACAATGGACAAAGAGATGTCATTAGTTGTAATCAATTTAAATTAAGCTATTAACTCAGGTGTCGAGCCTTTAACTTAATTTAAGGCGAAAAGCTGTGCTAGTTAAATAACCATTTAAAAATTAAACTTTAGATCTTTATTTGTTAACTTAAGTTGCAGTCAAATTATTGCAAGGCAGTCGAAATTAAAATTGAGCTACTACAAAGGAGCTGTTTCGTAGTAAAAGTAAGAATTTCTCGTATAAAATCGCAAACGTTGAAGAATTTAATGACTTTAAAAAACTTTATGAAACTTCGAGAAGATTTTTGATTAAAAAATTAATTTAATTTAGGTAGTTTTGTAATTTTTGCAGCAGTTTACTTTATAATATCCGTATATGGAATCTCAGAGAATCACAAGTGAAACTTAAATATCGGGTCAATCCAGCACAGAAGCTGCCTGTTTTGAAACTAAGGCTTAGGTTGATCGGTGTCGTATTAATCGCATTGATACCCTCGTTTGTTCTCATAATTGTGATTCTATATAATTTGCGGACAGATTTGATTTTAAACAGTGAAAAGAATGTTTATCAGATCTCTAGCCAGATTTCTTCTGAACAGGTAAATATAGAAAATTCTACATCCCAGCTGATGACTGCTCTATCGCAAGTACCGAGTATCCAATATATTCAACCAGAATCCTGCGATCGCCAGATCCAGAGTATTATAAGTAGGATTCCTTTCTATTTAAACTTGGCAATAGCTGATTCAAGCGGAAACGTTCTTTGTTCGGGGGTAACGTTACCGGGTCCCATTAACATATCTCAGAATCAGTTTTTTATAAATGCATTGAATCAGTCAGTTAAACCCAATGGTAAATATTCTATTTATACTCAGCTTACAATTGGTCCTATCGTAAAAAAAGAGACAATAATTATGGGTCAAAAGATGACATTTATTAATGGTCTGAGTGGTGTCATTTATGCCTCAATTAACTTAAACTATATTTCCGGCCTTACCAAGCAGATGGCTATGCCACAAAACTCATTTGTAGGTATAGTCGGTTCAGGAGGAACTTTACTTTATGACAGCTCAAATCCTCAAAGTGCCATGGTAGGAGGTCAGTTGTTTTCCGCGAGCCAACTTAGCCCATCGACATTAGCAGCAAATGACGGAATGTTTTCCGTGGATGGAGATGATGGGGTAAGCAGAATTTATGCGGCGACTCCGTTTGGAAGTTCTGGACATGGTTCTATTGGTTATGTAGTTGTCGGAATTCCTGCTGCACAAGTCGATGCATTACCGAACCACGATATAAAACTGACAATATTGGGAGTTTCGATTGCGGCACTGGCTGCTATGCTGGCAGCCTGGTTTATTGGAGCCAGAGCGTTCGGGTCGATCCAGCAAAAAGCGATTTCAGATCAATTGACGGGCTTACTAAATAGGTCCTACGGTTTGGAACTGGCAGAAAGAGAGTTTAAGCGTTTTCAGCGACAAGAAGAGCCGTTGTCTGCGATGATTTTAGATTTGGACTTTTTTAAGAAGGTCAATGACACCTACGGACACCAGGTTGGAGACAGTTTATTAATTGCCGTAGCAGACGCTATTAAAGAGGGCTGTAGATCAGTAGATATCGTTATGAGATATGGAGGAGAAGAGTTTTTGATAGTTTTACCGAATGCCGACCGTTTAGATGCAACTGAAGTAGCAGAACGAGTTAGGATTAAGGTCAGCGGAATTTCTGTTAAAGCCAAAAAATCAAATCTTATAAAAACGACGGTGAGCGTAGGTGTTGCCGAAGCTAATCCAAATTTGGAATCTTTAGACCAACTGATCGCCAATGCTGATGAGGCACTGTACGTCGCCAAATCCAACGGAAGAAATCAAGTCAGACTGTCACCTTAAATAAATGTCTGGTTTAGATTAACGTTTACGTAAGCGTAAATATATGTTAAACTATAATTATGGTTGATTCTACCGAGACAAAACCCCATATTTCTAAAAATTACAAGTGGATTGCCCTTTCCAATACTACTTTGGGGATGCTTATGGCTACTATCAACTCATCAAGTATCCTGATTGCTCTGCCTGCAGTATTTAGGGGAATAAGACTTAACCCGCTAAATCCATCAAACTTTCAATACTTACTTTGGATATTGATGGGTTATCTTTTAGTTTCAGCAGTTTTAGTCGTGACACTAGGTAGATTGGGAGATATGTTCGGACGTGTGAAGATATATAACGCTGGATTTTTAATTTTTACGATAGCTTCAATTTTTTTGTCCTTAACTTTTGGTCACGGTCAGTCCGCAGCTTTACAGATTGTGATCATGCGAATGGTCCAGGCTGTAGGGGGATCTATGGTGATGGCTAATTCCGTTGCTATTTTAACGGATGCTTTTCCAGTAAATGAACGAGGAATGGCAATGGGTATAAATATAGTTGCGGGAGTTGCTGGACAGTTCTTGGGTCTTATCTTAGGTGGGGTCCTTGCTTCTATAAACTGGCGTTGGGTATTTCTAATAAATGTTCCTATCGGACTATTTGGGACGGTTTGGGCTTATCTGAAATTGAGAGATCAAGGAGCTGTCAATAAGTCAAAGATCGACTGGATAGGAAATATTACCTTTGCTATTGGTCTTTCTTTGATATTAGTAGGGATTACATACGCTTTGCAACCTTATCACAACGATCCGATGGGATGGACGTCACCAAAAGTTTTGGTAGAACTCGTACTTGGAGTAATCGTGCTGGTATTTTTCGTACTGTTAGAAAAGAGACATAAAGATCCGATGTTTAGAATTTCTCTATTTAAGTTGCGTCAGTTTAGATACGGAAACCTTGCAGGATTAATGTCGTCGGTTGCACAAGGTGGATTAATGTTTATGTTAGTAATATGGTTGCAGGGAATTTGGCTTCCGATTCACGGGTACAGCTTTTCTCAGACACCACTTTGGGCAGGGATTTTTTTATTACCACTTACGGGTGGATTTTTGGTTGCAGGACCTTTAAGTGGCAAACTGTCAGATACATTGGGAGCCAGACCGTTTGCGACCTTTGGGATGTTCTTTGGCGGAATTACATTTCTTTTAATGATATTACTCTCAGCAGATTTTAACTATATATTTTTTGCACTTATTATATTTTTAAATGGACTGGCATTCGGTTTTTTTTCGGCACCGAATACCGTAACTATTATGAATGCAGTTGCTCCAAAAGACCGTGGTTCTGCTTCAGGAATGAGGGTTACATTCAGATTTATTGGCACGCCACTTTCGATTGGAATCTTTTTTTCATTAATGGTTATCGGACTTAACAGTTCAATGCCGTCAGTACTTTATTCGGGACTAATTTCAAATCACGTACCGCATACTTTGGCAAGTCACATTTCTGCCCAACCTCCGATTGGTTATCTGTTTGCGGCATTTTTGGGATATAACCCGATGGGAACCATGTTAGGGAATAAAGTTCTTGCTAAGATTCCGTCTAACAACTCGCATCTTCTAACTTCCACCTCGTATTTTCCTAGGCTTATAAGTTCTCCTTTTATGCAAGGACTTGACGTAGTTTTAATTTTTGCAGGTATAGTATGTTTTATTGCTGCGTTATTTTCTTTTCTACAGGGACCCGCACCGAAGTTATCAGAAAAAGAAGAGATAGTAGATGACACACCTTTAAAGTTAAGTGAAGAGGAACTTACAAAGCTTTAATTTGTCAAACCCATGTATTAAGGTTTTGAATATTGTAATATTTTTACCATAAAGATTCAATCTTGACAACTGATTAAGTGATTTACTACACGAAGACGAAATCAAAATGAAAAATGTTAAAAAAACAGACGAACAGTCAAATTGTGTGTTAGAACCTGATCTAATGTCGGAACCTGTTTCAAACCACGACTGTTTCTTTAAAATCAGTGATGTGGCCAAAAAGTTAAACCTTACTTTAAGAACTCTGCGTTATTACGAAGAGTTCGGACTCATTAATCCTGTTGGGCACAGTATGGGAAAAGAGAGATTTTATACCAAAGAAGAGTTGAGTAAACTTGTCAAAATTAAAGAGTTACAAGACCTGTTGGGTCTGAAACTGTCTGATATTAAGGAAATTCTCGAAGTTGAGTCTAAATTTGATCAGCTTAAGACTGAATTTTTGGCGACTGAAAGTGCTGTAGAAAAAGTATCTATATTAATTCAGGCAAAAGAAACTAACGAAGATTTAATTAGAACTGCTGAAGAGCGACTTTCTAAACTCAAAAAGTACAAAAAAGAGCTTCAAAACAGACAATTTAGAATAGAAACTAAGTTGGGATCCATGCAAGAGACAAATTAAAGGGAAACAAATTAACGAGAAACAAAAAGTCTAAGTCAGAGTAGCTTAATATGTCAAGTGACTAAAGTTGGCAGATTGTAGGGCATCGTGATCGATTTTATAAAAGTCGCTGGCTTTGATTTGAATCAAAATACTATAAGTTATATTAACTAGGGACTTTAGCAAGTTTATTTAACCAGTGTATTTAACCAGTGTATTTAGCCAGTTGATTTAGCTAAGGTTTTTTTAATTAGGATCCTATGTCACGATTTCAGATCACTGCTTCTGTATTTTTACAAAGTTATTACAAAGTTATTACAAAGTTAGTTTAACTCTCTTCTGCAATCTTTATCGACTCGCCCGGATCACCTTTGCCCGTAACAATATAGTTGTATAGACTGTCATTAATGTAAAAGCTCCATGCGTCTCTACAAACATTGTAGCAGGCTATATTGGGAGCCAATCCTATATGTGCGAACGTTAGTTTAGTGAGATTGTCTTCACTCGTAATTTCAAATACTATTTCAGTTCCAGTCCACTCTTCTTTGTCGTCGACGAATTCAATGTAACTGTCCAAGACTTGCCAAACAACTCTTTTACCTGGTATTTGCTGGGATACTTTTATTTTAGAAAAATGGATGTTTGGGTAGCTAAAGAACCACGTATCGTTTAAATTTTTAGTTTTACCTACTATACATCCAGTCCACCATCTGCGTACATTATTTATCGCTTCGTATACTTCATCTGGTGTTTTATTTACCGTAAAAGATAACTTCAAATTATCGGTTGAAGCATTACTGAAGTCAGTCATATATCTCCCTCCTTGCAACGTTTGTTTGTTAGTTTGTTTATTTGTTTGTTATGGACAATTTACTTAGTCCATTTAATTTCCAGTTACAATTATAATGCTTTGTTTGCAGGCTTGCTGCTAACAGCACATGCTTAAAAAGAGTAGTTTCGACTGATTTGAAGTTAATTGTATTAGCCGTATTATCATTATTTTTTGTAACAATTGTAAAATTAAAGCTAATGGTCGCAGAATAGGTGGTCTTAGATAAATTAACGAACTAATTTTAAGCAATTGACGGTTAAATAAGCTAACAACACGTTTTTGACTATTAAATTGTTAATAAGTATTGTTTTAGCTTCTGATATTTAGGATTTAAGATCAGTATTGGCATTCTAGACATAATAAAAGTCATCGAATTTTAAATTTGAATTCGGTTCAGTTTGTTTTCTACTTAAATGAGGTCGATATTAAGATTGTGTTAAATTATATACATGTTTAAGCTTTTAAGGTACGTCACCTTATTTTTAATATTAGCTACTGTCTTTACGGCATGTTCAAGTTCTAACTCAAGTTCGCAGAATACTATAATCACAGTATCTAACGGTTTGGTACCGGCTACAACTTCTGGAGTTTGTAAATCTCCTACACAGCCCATTCTTCCGGTAAAAACTGGATCGATAAGCGGTTATATATCGCACAGAGGCAGATGGCTTACGGACAGCTCAGGTAGAGTACTTTTGATTCATGGAATCAATGAAGTAAATAAATCGGCTCCTTATAGTCCCTGTGAAGGTGGATTTGGTGTTCAGGACGTCAAGTGGATTGCAAGCCAAGGCTTTAAAGTAGTACGTTTGGGAGTTTTATTTACTGGTCTATTTCCGAAACCTGGTCCAGTAAACAACAACTATATTAATGAGATTGCCTCGACTGTCAATCTTTTAGCTGAATATCACATATATACATTGCTCGACTATCACCAAGACGGATACGGACCCAGTATCGGAAGTGACGGTTTTCCCGCATGGCTAACCATAACGGGCAAAGCAAAAAATTCTCACACCGGATTTCCGCTATATTATATTACGAATCCTGCAATTCAAGCTGCGTTTCAAAATCTTTGGGATAATTCAAAACTTTCTAATGGACAGAGAATTCAAACCGTCTTAGAGCAGGGTTATTTGGCGGTAGCAAGACGATTTGCTAACGATCCGTGGGTTTTGGGATATGAGATTTTAAATGAGCCGTGGCCAGGTATTAGTTGGCAAAACTGCCTTAGCAACGCTAAAGTCGGGTGTAGTAATTTAGATAAATCAGAACTGGATAAATACTATTCAGCGGTAACAAAAACTATTAGAACAGTTGACACCCATCATTTGATATTTGGCGAACCTTTTGTTTTGTTTAACTTCGGGGAGTCACCTGCTGGCATATCGGTGCCTGGAAATGACTCGGAAGCCGGAATGGCATTTCATATGTATACGATAAGCCCTTCCCTAGAACCAAGTGTAATAAACTATGCTTTAAAATGGGCTAGTACCCATAACGGGGCTCTATTAAATACTGAGTGGGATACTACTGCTGGTACTCCGCCAATAATTAGACAGTCTACAGAACTAAACAATGCTTTAATTCCTTGGATATATTGGGCGTATATAAGTGATCATTCCGCAGCTTCCATGCAGGATTTGAATCAGCCATACCCTCTTGCCGTAAGCGGTACTCCTACTGCATATAACTTCGATTTTACCTCTAATACCATGACACTTTCATGGAAGCGTGCCACTGGTGTTACGAATCCTGTAACTTCCGTGGAAACTCCTTTGTCGAGATATCCAACTGGATATAGTATCTCAGTTACGGGAGCAAAAGTAGTTAGCAATTCGTGTAGTTCGGTACTCGATTTAGAGTTATTAAACGGATCGAATTCGGCTACAGTTACAATAACCCCTGGAGGTTCGTGTACGTAGGTAAGAGTTAAAATTCGGTGGCTGACACACTTTTGTGGTTTATGTCCCAATGATGACAACCTCCCGATGTTTAGAATATTAGGTGATTAGCTCGTAGTTCCCCTAAATTTAGTCTCACCAAAACTCTTTTTACTGGTTTAAGCTGAGAATTTATGCATTTCTGGTCGTATTTATATAGGCACGTAAAAAGTGAATTTAATGTCAAATTGACTTGTTATTCATTGTAGATTGGTGAGCTGATAATAATTATGTGTACGTTACTCATGTCTTAAATAGGAATTTACCGCCTGCTTGTTTTACTGCAGGAAAGTTACAGGGATGGTAATAAAGTAAAAACTAAGACGTTAGCTAACTTATCGAGCTGGTCTGATGAAAAGGCAAATGCATTAAAATTTGTGTTAAAAGGTGAAATGCCAAAAGTCGATCTCTTAGAGTCTTTTGAGATTACCCGTAGTCTTTTTCACTGTGCTGAAGCTGTAAGTACTTAAAACCTTAAGGTCTTTGGGCTTAAAAGAGATAATAGATAATAAATTTTTTTCTAAACCGAAGTTCCCGCCAAAAATCTTACAAAAGTCCTGTTAGAGCAGAAGTATCGAAATTCTTGGGGGGGGAACTTTAGCTTAAAAAATATTTGAATTAAACTAGCTTCTTGCTAAGATTCTTGAATAGGTTTCTGATAAGCTTAAAATCTGCAACTTACACCAGAAGGTTAATGTTGCATTTACGTCATCATAAAGTAACTACAGAAGATAAGTAACAATTTAAGATTCAAAAATCTCACCAAGATTTGTTTTCTTAAATCTAATAATTAATTGGAAAGGCCGTTCAATGTTATTAACAGATAATATCCCTAAATCTATAAATCTGTCCATAAAGCAGCTAATTGTTAGAATAGTATTTGCATTAGTTCTGATATCCTTAGTTCTAACTGGTCTAAATATTAAACAAGCACAAGCTGACAACCCTATTATTCCCGTTGGTGCCAATCCATATTCTGTAGCAGTTAATCCGA
>JAJYVQ010000051.1 GCA_021791915.1 Actinomycetes bacterium
GTCTTGTGTTCTACCGCCTTCGGGAAATATTATTAAGTTCCACCCTTCTTCAACCAAATCTTGGGCTAATTTTGCAGAAGATCGGTTTACTTTGGTCCTCTCTAAGGGTATGGCATTTAAAATTCCTGCCGCTAACGCAGCTTTTAGTCTGGAATCAAAAAAATAATCTGCTGCCGCTGCAGCAACTGTTTTGCGTCTGATCTCATAAGGCAAGGTGCTCAGTAACAGTCCAGTGTCTAGATGGCTAGCATGATTTGCGGTAAAAATAAAAGGCGGATCGACCTTATTAAGTGAATTAATACCAATAACTTCAGGGGCGGCTACAGCGGCAAAAAACGGTCTTGCCAAACCTTCCCTTAGAACAGATCTTGTTGATCTCACTATAGGTGTTCGTGCCCACTTAGTATCGTAGTTGACACCTAACTTGGAGTCCTCAGCTGGTTTTTCAATCGAAGAAGGATAGGTAGGGGTATCGAAAATAAAGCCCGACAGTTTAGAGTCACTTTTAAGCTTATGTGAAAGAAATCTGGTTGCCAGTTTAATTCGGTTAAGCTTTGAATTATAATGTTTTAGTTCGTAAGTGTGCGATGATCGCATATTCAGCTAACCTCGGCTATCGCAAGTGGCGGTACATGAAAATGAACAATCGAAGGTGTGTTTCCTACAGTATCTTGGGCCATTTCTAGGGCATCGTTAAAGGTTGTGGCACATAAAAACCCAAGTCTTTTGACCGCTTTTCTATCTCCGCCTACGATAATTATTTTTCCAACGTAATCAAACGCATGTGCACACCAGTACCACATATAAAATGGATGTACTCCGTGATATGCATTGGATTTACGGTATAAGTGTCGATACCATGGATCAAAAGCAAACTTTTCTTCATAATTTGTTTGAATCTCAAGTGGATCTTTGGTTTCAGTCAGAACCTGGTCAAAAAAATCTATATAGCTTGGATGGTGTACGGGGTGAAATGCCAACGGAGTGGGATGAGACATTATTACGACCCCTCCTTTTCTAACCAACGGTTTACCTTTGTAGAGGTTAAAGAAATATCCGAGGCCTAGACATGCCACAAGAATCGGATTCATAATTGAGTTTACGTTATAGGGAGAGATATAGGGTAATCCCAATGAGAGTATGTCGCTTTGGGATTCAACGTGTACTATCTGTTGCTCGTAGACATTTTCTGTGGTGATCTTGTGCACTGCTTCGACCTCTCCGGCCTGCACGCTGGTAAGTCTGTGAGGTGCTTTAATCGAATTAAAAATAGAATTTTTTAGGCCAAACGGAGTGACTTCCAAACTTTTTGAAACAGATGTAAAACTAAGCCGGTCTTTTAGCGTCCACTCCCACTCTCTTTTTTGTAAAAAAGAAAACTGTTTTGGAAAAGTGTTGGTATTTAGCGTCGTTTCAATTTGAAATATTTTTATGCCTTGGTCTGCAAGATAACGCCCTATTCTCCAGTTGGAACTGTGTAGCTCTGAGTTACTTTGATCCATAAAAGACGTAGAATGTTGCATTGTTTTGACATTGTGGTGGTGCTTCAGGGATCTATAGGAAGACAATCCAGTTGCAACTGACTTGTGTCCGCCGTCCATTGAAACTAAATTTATATTTACGTATACTATTAAATCGCTTTCAGCGGCCCGCTTATTAATTTCTACGTCTTCACCGTGGTCGGTTTTACCTAAATAAGTCAAGTTATCGGGATCTTCGGCATCATGCTGAAACAACAACTTATGTGGTGCAAATGAGTTGTATACCCTATCTCCCAATGCGTGCTTAAGTTCTGCATCAGACATTCGCCGATGCAAAGCAAGTGCAGCAATCAAAACTACATCTTCTACATGTTTTTCAGCCGCTAAGGTTAAGACTGCTTCAATAACTCTCTGACGATTATCTGGAGCTTCCATCGGAGGTAAAGGTAAGGATATATCGTCAAATGCAATGGTTAATTTCATAGAAGGAAATAGCAACTCACTTAATGGCTTAGAATCTCCGACGGGATTGTTAAGGGCTTCTAATATTGCAGCATCTGGGTTATCCAAGGGTTCTATCGGTTCTTTCGGGTAAACAATCCTGGAGTCTACCGGCATTTTTTGCAACTTGAATCCTTCTCCGTGCCATACCAAAATTGGTGGAGTTGACTTGTCAACTTCTAAAACAAATCCTGGACGACTCTTCATTGAACTCTCCTTTGTAGTTTTTTCATTAGAACCTCTTTATTGTTTTTAAATACTATCTTGGTTGAATCTCTACTTCCAGCATTCATTGCGTGTTCAACAGCGACCTTATAGTTTTCCAAAGAGTACTTTGCTGAAACCAGACGTCCTAATTTAAGTTTTGTGACCGCATCGACAGCTAGATCAAATGTCCTCTTAGGTTTAGCTTTAAGTATTGATGCAGTTTCTGTACCGTAAGTATAAGCTCCTGTAATGGTAATCTGTCTTTGCCAAAGTAGTGAAAGGTCTAATAGGGTCTTGGACGGCATACCGACAAGTATAATCTGTCCCCCCGGTTTGGTCGAAAATATTGCTTGGTGAATCGAGTCTTTTGAACCGATACAATCTATAACTATATCCGAACCGTAAGTTAAGGTCGGTCCTGTCATCAAAGAACCGCTAAGCGATCTTACTTTGTTTAAGTAGTTGTTTAGATCTGCCAAATTGTCTGCGCCAAGAGATTTTGCCAACGATTGTTGGTAAGGATGTTTCGCTAAGGTTAGAACTGTTATTTTGTCTTTGTATAGGTATTTTAAAGCCGCAGTTACACATAAGCCTAATGTGCCAGCTCCGATTACCGATACTAACGGTTTTGAGTTAAATGTTTTTAAAGCAGTAGGGTCGATCTTTAATACACCGTGTATTGCACACGCCATAGGTTCTACCATTACTGCGTCTTCCTCTTGAATATCGTCAGGAACTTCAATTAAGTGGTCTGTTTGTGCCATAGAAAATTCGGACCATCCTCCGGGGATATCTTTCGTATATCCTATTTGAAGACCGGGGGCAATATCTGAATACATCTGATGTTGACATAAATCTATGTTTGAATTTTGACAGAAGTTACAATATTCAATTCCTAAAGAACCACAGCTTAAAACCGATTCAATAACTACCATCTTAAGGTTATCTGCCCTAATTGCCACAGTCTCATGTCCCATAACAAATGGGAAAGTCACAGAGTGTTCCAACTGTCGTGAACTCTTTGCTTCGATTGTCTTTAAGTCTGAACCGCAGATGCCTGACATTATTGGGTATATAAAAGTCCAGCTATCGTCTGGCAATTTTAACTCTGGCAAATCTACAAGTGATAACGGTAAAGAAGACAGGCTGTTTCCGTGACCTTTTATCTTGTTAGCGACCACAGCAGTCGCAAACTTTGTGTAGTTTTTATCGATTTGAACGGCTTTCATTTGGTTGAGTTTATAATGTAGTTAATTGAGTTAGAAACTGCTTCCTTAAGTGCATTCTTGGTTTGGATGAATGGCGAATTTGACTCTTTGCTGTTATAAACGGGGAGATAAGCTCTTCTCCCTTTTGGAGTTTTTGGCCAGCTTTCAATATGCCAGCCTCGCTTATTTGCAAGAGAATAAAGTTTAGTTTCGGGATTAACAGCAACGGGAAACCCTACAGCTTCTAGCATCGGCAAATCGCTAGTGGAATCTGCATAAGCAACTGACTCTTTTAAATCGATGTCATTTGAATCTGCATACTCTTTAATAATCTGAGCTCGAATTTCACCTACGGGAGGTAAGTTATCAAGCTCACCTGTTAACTTGCCAGCATTATCTACTGTCATTGTGGCTGACACTATATCGTCAAAAAGGTCTTTAAAGGGATCTACGATAAACTCCAGTGCGCCAGTTATTAGCAAAGTTTTGTGACCGAGTTGTCTGTGTTGTCTAACTCGGGATATCCCTGCAGGGAATGATCGTTTAATCAAAAAGTCTGTAAGTAGCTCGACAGAGTCGTAAGCTAGACTGTCGTATGTGGCATTTTCGTAGTTCCGGTAGAAAAATCTCAGAAAATCACTTCTGTCTTTCCTGTCTTGTGCCCATAAACTCTTAGAACTCTTTACTAAATCTGCAATCAGCTTTGACTTTTGAAAACCGTCCAAATGTCTAGTAGCTAGCCATGCGTAAGCATCTACGACGTTAGAAGCTACTAAAGTATTTTCTAGATCAAATACTGCCATCTGACGGTTGTCAGACAAGATCTGTTTGAGTGCACGTTGAGATCTCTGGTTGCCATCTTTTTTTGTCGGTGAAGTTTTAACCCTGGCATGTTTAATTATAGAAGGCAAATGAATTTCTTGGACATACCTTGTCCAATTAATTTCATTTGGGTCCAGAAGAAGATCTCCAGCATCGCCTAAGGATTTCTTTAGTTCAAGTAAGTTCTCAACGGCAAAGATCGCTTCAGTTTCGGTATAAGCACCGTAAAGTTCTACATAGGTAAGAGCTCTTTGCGTTAACAGTTTTTTTTCTTCGAGATTGGTTATAAACTGTGCTGCTGAACCTCTTAGCGGTATTCTGCCGAGCAGATGTTCTGTTTTGTTCAAAATATTTACAGTCTTGTGGAGTTGACCTTGAACTCTGCCCCTTCCAGGAAAAGACCATTTTGGCACGACTATAGGTTGTCCCTGGTTATCATAGAGAGGATTTTGAGTAAAATATTCCTGAACCAATTTAACAAGCATGCCGTATTTTAAAGGATTTCGGTGACCACTTGCGCAGTGAATGACTTCTGGAGTTTTGGGAAGTTCAGTTCTCATGCATACACCGATGATAGTATCTACGACCAAATCTACGGGTATTACATCTATAGTGCCCTCAGGTACTCCAGGAAATTCTTTTAGGAGACCTTTGGCATAAGAAATTATAATAGGTTCTGCCATCCTGAAGCCCCTTATCCATCCGGGATATGGGAACTTAAGAGAAGATTCGATGATAGATGGTCTGACGATGGACAAGTACTCTGAGTTAATATTAGATATTAAGAGTCTTTCTCCTAGGCATTTTGTATATGCGTAGGCATCTGGCCATCCGAGCATCTGTGCTCGTTTGATGCCAGCTTCTACTAGTGAGTTTTTGATCCAATCCTGACGCAAGGATTCTGACTTCTTGACTAAGATTGGTTTGCCTGCGGCGCCAAGCTGATGTTTGGCCTGTTTTTCAAAGTTATCGATCATCTCTTTAGACCGGGATCTAATCTCTAAATCTTGTCTTAAGGTTTTGGCGTATTGAATTTCTGCATCAATATTTATCTCAAGAAGATTTGGATCATCATTTGGAAGCATCTCTTTGACAAGTCCTCGCAAGCCTCCAGAAACATAGGCTGTAGAAACGGCGGTAAAGTGAACAGGTTTATCGTTTGCAAATTTATCTTTTGCAAACTGAAGAGTTTGCAGTACTCTAGTCGGACCTAATAGATTTATCTCCACGGCTTGATCTAAGGGAGCATCAAAAGATACTGCAGCTGCAGAATGAATTACAATATCACAATCTGATAACAGCTTCAGATCATTTTCAGATAAGCCAAGGGTATCGATTCCTACATCCCCTGCAAGAGCAAACACTCTTGTAGATACCACTCGCATAAAGTCATCTTTTAGGCGCGATCTGAGAGAATTAAAACAGTCGTTCTTAATAATTTCTTTTAATACTCTGTCTGTGGCAGTTACTTTCTGACCGGGACGAACCAACAGATAAAGTTCACAAGTATCGCTAAGGGTTAAGAGTCGTTCTACCAAAGCGGTTCCTAAAAAACCAGTAGCACCAGTTATCGCAATTTTTTTGTTCTTAAGGTAATCTTTGGTCAACGTTTTAAAATTCGTATTCAGACAAGTAAAATGTGCGTTTCTGTTTTAATCACAAATGTACTTATAAGGATCCAATTGTTAAATAGCTTCCTAGAAATGCAAAATATTTCTCATAAATTAAGCTTTAATTATTTTAGGCTATTTTTTTCTACTGGATTGTTTTGGAGGAGTGTAACGACTGGATGGTTTAGGAATAGACTTTGTTTCAGCAATAGTCTCTATTGGTTTGTCTTGCTGTTTACTAAATAATCTGCTAGCTTTTCTCAAGATACCACTGCTAACTTTTGGGACCTTTTGTTGGGGCACTTGAACTGGGGTTTCTTGTTTGATCTTGTAGGCATTATAGGCTAGTAGTACTGCTAGCCCAATATAAATTAATCCGTACGGTGTAATAAGACCTAAGGCGAAGGCCGCTAAAACTGCTCCTACTATAAGCGGCGCACGACGTTTGATAAAGAAAGTCGCCACAAATAAAAATATTGCTATTAATATCCATAATCCTGCGTGCTCATAGGCCGCAGTGGTTAAGATGGACCTGACGTTTTTTCCATAAGTTTTAATGTCCTGTTTGGTAGGAGTGTAATTTATAGCAGATATGATTACAATGGTTCCAAATACTAAAAGTAAGAATGCTCCAATTGCCGCAAAAATGGTCTCATTTCTGTTTATAAAGTAAAATTTATTAGGATTAAAACCTGAATTAACTTTTGTTGTGTCAGGTTTTGCTAAAGTATCGACAGTTTCAACTTCGAAGCGATCGGTATCGATATCTGTATTTTGAAGTAGACCATCTTCAGTTGAGTCCTGAAGTTGACTTCTTTTGTCGGCGTTTGAATTTACAACAGCAGAATGTCCGATTAGGTTAGGAAATTGCAACTTGGATTCAGACGATTTTCCCATCGATCTTTTAGTCATGATATAACAATTCTACTTTATATTATGAAAGGTAGTTAATCACACAGTTGACGTTAAAAGAGGAGCTTTGTTTAATCAGTCTTAGATTAGAAGGAGATAGTATATCTTCAATATCTGTCTGTATCTTATGGCTAAACAGTAGGTCTTTGAATTTAGCTTCATCAAATTCTACTCCAGATATATTTCCTGATTGCGTTATTTCAAAGTATAGATATTCTACCTTACCCAATTTATTGTTTAAGCTGCTATTTATGAATTGATCATCCATGTCGTCTGAAAATAATAGTAATATTCTTCCTGGTCCAGGCCATTTTATATATAGATATTTTAAATTGTTTTCGGGGAAGCTACCCTCTGTAACTATTTGACCACCTAGCAGGTCAATAAATGTTTTTTTTGCAACTGAAATATCTTTGACAACATAACATATGTATTTCAATTCACTTTTAGCTGAGGTATTAATTCTTGGAATGTTCTCAGGAGGAGGTACAAACCAAGTTCCAGATGCCTGTGCTAATTGGATTACTATACCGCAAGTTTCTTTTGGGTACAAGAAGAGTTCTTTCCACCAGTCATTGTCTATGTTTTTACTGACGATCCTGAAATCTTTTGCTTCGATCTCTTTTATTGCTGCTGTTATGTCCTTAACTTTAAACGTCATATGATGAGGTCCAGTTCCAGATTTTTCGATAAATCTTTTTAAAAAGTCGTTATGATCTGTCATGTAGGGAGCAATAAGCTCTATTTTCATGTCGTTTTCAAAAGCGTATTGGCTGGGAGCAAAACCTGGTTGCATCCCTCCCGATCGCCATTTACCGTTTAGATTGCCCAACAGAGTTGGCCAACCAGACTCCCATGAGTCTACCGCTACCGCTATATGATCTAAAGTAATGTCAGCTATCATTTTTAAACAGTTTTAGTGGAAATTGTATTAATAGTTAATAGTAGTTTAAAAATTTGCTAACTCGTACTATTTATCTGGTTTATTGGTTATTTAAAATTCAAATTGACATATAAAAATTGTCAGAGAGGACAGTTGGGATTTGATATTGAAATTACAGGAAGCTCCATTTTGAATGATTTTTGTATTGCAATTGATAACGAATATTAAATACTTTCAGAATGATGTAAAGATTCAAAAAGATGTTACTGATTAAAAGTTTCCGGCATTAATACTTAACTAAAAGTCTCAACTGTGACAAGAAGTTCTTTTGGTATCACATAGTAAATATATTATTGAACTTAGTTTCAGGTATACGATCAATCCAAGTAGTTTAAGTCTCCTAGGACATTAGAATTCGACAGTATTCGACAGTATTCGACAAAGGATTTATTAGGAAGTGACACAAATTATAATTAGTTGTAGGCTGAGTCAATTTGGCTGATTTATATAGCCCATAAGTAAAAATATTTAGAACTCTTGTTGGTTGAAGTTGGTTGAATCCGAGTACTTGGTAAAATATTGATGTTTTGAAGACTATTTTATTTAAAAGATTAGTGATATGTGGATTTATAACAACATCAATAGATAAATAGGGAGTTGAGTTTTAGTGGATTTTAGAGAGCATTCTTTACTTTGGTTGGCAAAACAGATAAGGCTTAAAAATATTTCTGCAGTTGAAGTCGTTCAATCGTCAGTTGAAAATATCGAAAAATATAATGGAACGATTAACGCCTTTGTGTCAGTAGACTTTGAATCCGCACTGGCTTCTGCGAGGAAGATTGACGAAAAGTTAGCTCATAATGAGCCAGTAGGATTGCTTGCTGGTATTCCATTCGGTGTAAAAGACGTTCATGATGCAATTGGCTTTAAAACGTCGATGGGTTCATTTCTTTTAGATGACCAAGCAGTACTAGAAGTTGATTCGGACATCGTTTCAAAACTTAAAAGACAAGGTGCAATTGTAATTGGTAAAACTAATACACCTGAATTTGCTTGGGCTCCTGACACATATAACCTCAAGTTTGGCGCTACTAAGAATCCTTGGAACCCGAAATATTCTCCAGGCGGATCATCTGGTGGTTCTGCAGCTGCGATTGCATCATCTATGGTTCCTATTGCAACTGGATCTGATGGGGGAGGGTCATTGAGGATTCCTTCTGCACTTTGCGGTCTAAATGTTTTGAAACCAACTTTGGGAGTGGTATCTCACGTTGATACTCAACACGACAGTTGGCAAGATTTGTCTACAGCAGGTTTTATGACAAAGAATCTTACTGACCAGTTAGGACTTTTTAGCCTATTGAGCGAATACAACCCTCAAGACTATAAATCTCTGAAGTTTGACTATGGAATAGATCTTGAGTTAGGTAAAGCTAGTAGAAGATTAATTTCGGATCAAAAATTCGATATTATAAGGTTTGGACTAAGTTTGGATCTAGGTTATGCAATTGTAGACAATGAGGTAGAAGAGATTACTAGAACTAAGGCGAATGAGATTGTATCTAAATTGAATAGCCTAGATTTGGCTACAACTAATAAACTCGAATTCGAATTAACTGAAATTGAAGCTCTATTTGACGAGGATCCTCTACCACAATGGTTTAACCAAGTTGGTGCTTACACTTATCACACGATCAATAGCATTGACAAGTCTAATCAATTGGATAAATGTGACCCTATGATTTCATTTCTTTATAACGTTGGCGAAAATCTTAAGGTGAGTGATTTGATTACATCCCAGAGATATGGGTATTATATGAATAAAAAGTTGGCACAGTTGTTTAAAAGAATCGAATACCTGATGGTACCAACAGTAGCAGGACTAACTCCAGTTTCAAAAGAGAACGGAACTATAAATGAAGAATCTGTGGCAAATTGGGTTCAATTAACTTACCCTTTTAATATGACTAGATCTCCCTCTCTTTCAATTAACATCGGAAAAACCTCTAAAGGAATGCCTATAGGTATACAGATTGTAGGACTGCGATACTGTGATTATGAACTGTTGGAGCTTGGTTCCACTATTGAAAAAGAGATTTCAACAGTAGATGTTGCTGACTTAACTTTGTTAGAATGAAAGCGCCTTAATAATTATTGGAATCAGACTAAATAAAGCAAGGGCATTTAGCTCAGTTGGTTAGAGCGCAGCCTTCACACGGCTGAGGTCGGAGGTTCGAGTCCTCTAGTGCCCACTCGTTGATGGTGAATTTATTACGATTGATAGGAGAAATTGATAGTCTGCAAGAATAATGTGAGCAAAGAAAACCAAACTACTTATTAGATAACTGTTGCATATCGTAGCTCATTATGCTACGATATTATTATGAGTAAAATAATACCTCAGCGTGAGTTGCGAAACAATAACTCAAAAGTGATCGAAGCTGTTATTTTAGGAGAACAATTCATAGTAACGCGAAATGGAATTCCTGTTGCCGAACTAAAATCGGTTCAAATAAGTCGCCGAATATTCGTTCCCAAGGAAGCGTTAATTGGAATTTCAGTCACCGGACCACATGTTGATTGGAAGCAATTTCGAAATGACCTAGATGGAAGGATCGACCAAGAACTTTAAATGGTTGGATTACTTGACACTTCCGTTGTGATCGATTTAGATGACGTTGCTATGTTAGAAGCACTTCCAGATGAAGTGGCGATCTGCACAATTACCCTTGCTGAACTATCTGCTGGTCCACAATTAGCATCTACAAGATCTGAAAGTGCGCGTCGACAGGTACGTCTTCAGCAAGTTGAGTCGAATTTTGAGCCAATACCTTTTGACAAAGCAGCGGCCCTTAGTTTTGGTCTGGTAGTTGCAGCCGTTACCCAATCTGGTCGTACTCACAGGAGACGATTTGCCGATCTTCTCATTGCAGCAACGGCTCATGCTCACGGTCTAGTTCTTTATACTCGTAACCAGGATGATTTTGCTGGAATCGAAAATTTGGTAGAAGTAGTAAGTATTTGATTTCACTGCTTGAGCGAGATAATTCTCGTGTTAAATGAGAATATTCAGCCTAGGCAATAAGCAAAAGAGTCGAGAGGTTTGAGATCTTCCGAAAGTTTCAATTTCTAATCCTGGAAATCTATAACTTAAGGAGATTTAGCCAATACCGTTTTTGTTGGCGGAACTAACGGATGGGTTTGAAAGCTGTCCTATAAGGTCCACTCGATGTATTTCCGACAACAAGATATAGTGAATAAGCGAAAAAGTCGTTATGCTTGTTATAAGGTTTGCATGGAAGACATCTGAAAGTTTAAAGTAACTTCACCTTTATAAATTTGCTATATCTCTGAGCTAATGATTTGTCTAATGTAACAAATTCCTCAGATCCATAAGTAACCGCACATGCCACTTGAAGAGCATCCTCAAAATCATCGCCTTGGCAATTGGTTACGGCCCATCGTACCTGGGCATCACCTAGATCCGTAAATTTTAAAAGGGACAAATTTCGCATTAGAGAATCTAACGGGAAACCTTCTTTTTTGCCGAAATATAGGTAAAGGTGTGCCGTTAACGGAGACACAACTGACTCACGTTGTGCATACTTTGCTGCTACCTTTGCTTTAGGTCTGCCGGGTAGCAAGACTTCTAGCAAAACACTTGTGTCTAAAAATGTGCTCAATCGCCAGATGGGTCTTTATATTTGACGTCACTATCAAGCATCGCATGATAAAGCGTTTTGACATTCTCGTTTGGGTCGAATAATGACTGGCTCTTTGAATTACTCAGTTTAATAGATTCATTAAGAAATTGCTTCATTGCCTCTTGACTGCCCTGGACAATGGATGCAGATAGGAATTCCGGCTGAAGGATAAAAGCCGGTTTTGAGCGATAAGTTACCCTTATGACTTCACCACTCCTTACCCTACCAACGATTTGGTCAAGGTTTTCTCTCAACTCTCTAGCTGAAATTGTCTTCATAGTTAAAGTTTAACATGAACATCAAGTCTTGATATCAATCATTGATATTTGGCTTGACCTAAAGTTTTAATGCCATGTAAAGGCATACGAAGTTAAGGCGAAATCAGGATGGGTTCAGCCAAGCTGATTTACACTGCGTAATTTGGTGGACGGAGTTAGTTTACATGCAAGATACGTTTCCATACGTAGAATGCTGCTACCAATTATGCCCTACCGGAAAGTGAATTTTGGGCTAATTTGCCTTGAGTCCATTGTAATTTCACTAAAATAATGTATTACTAATGGATTTTGATTTTCGTAAAATTGTTGAAATCTAAATTAGATACTTATGTCCAGTTTTCTAGGCGAAGATTGGGTACTCGGCTGAACTCTTTGGCGTTGTTCGTTATGAGAACTGCATCTAACGATAGTACATGTGCCGCAATTAGCATATCTAAAGCTCCTATTACTTTGCCCTTTTTTTCTAATATCGCACGCATATTGCCGTATTCCCAAATTGCTTCTTTTCCTAACGGCAATATGTCAAGAGGAACAAAAAACTTTTCGAGTGCTTGTCTATTACGCGCAGATTCACTTTTCGCTACACCGTAGCTCAATTCGGCTGCCGTAACACTAGATATAGCTATATTTCCTATTTCTTCCTGACGAAATCGATCTAATACATTGGCTGGTTTTGTATTAATAATATAAATACATATATTCGTATCAAGGATATATGTCATTTGTCCTTGATATCTGGTCGCAAATCGGATTTAGGTTGGTTTCTTTGAAGTTTAAATTCGGGCTCAAATTCAGAAATAGCAGCATCTAAAATGTCCCAAGAATCTTCCAAAGGTAGTAATAGCAACCCATGACCTAGCTGGCGGACGACAACTTCTGAACAGGAAAAACGAAACTCTTTGGGCAATCTAACAGCCTGACTTCGCCCTGTTTGGAAAATTTTAGCTGTAGTCATAAAGCATCTCCTTCCAGTATGATATATATCATTAATATATATCATACTGGATTTTAAACGGCAAACAATAGGTAATGCAAGATTTTCCAGTTTGTTTTGTTTTCAATTATTAGTAATATCACGGGAACTTATGTTGTTATTTGGGTTTGAAAACTCTCCCATCAGCACCACTCGTCGTCGTTAAATTTAAAATATACTACGTATTATTATGAAAGTAGCCGACGAAATTATTCAAAGTAGCCGATTTTATTTCTGAATTCTTAAAATCGAAACGTCATAATTAATCCTGACTTTGACACTTAATTTTGGGATTGTGATCTGTTTAGCCTGTTAGTAAGCTAGAAGTAAAGATTTCGTCAGTGATCTAAGTCCTTGCGGATAGAACCCTTTTTAATCTATTTTGCAATATTTTTTATTTCTCCTATATTTACATTGAAAGTGTAAGCTTTTTGGTGTAGGTTCAGCGGTAGTTCTAGGATACCTAAAATGATCATCAATGATATTTAGGATTTCAATATCATTACCATCTATTAGATGATACTTGGTTGTATTAGCTTGCCATCTTTCATTGGACAGTTCTGCTTCAAAACGTTTATAAGAAGATTTTGGTCTTTTCCTAGGTTGTGGAGTTATAAATCGTTATTCTTTAAGAATTCTCATCTTTAAGTTTCGCATTCGTTCTTTTACTGAGGATTTTGAATGTTTCTTTTAGATATTTGATTAACTCTTCTGGATATGCAATAGCGTCAGGATCAGCCAATAAGCTTATTTGAAGATTACCGTCGTAGCTAAAAATTGCAAAACACAAAGTAATTCCTTCGCCGAGTGCACCTATTGGAATTATATTTGTAAGCGGAATTGAGTTGCTGTACAACTTGAATTGTGGACCTGGTACATTTGTCACGATAAGATTTGCAGGCGGATTAGCTTTATTAGTTGAAATTAATTTATAAACTGATTTTGCCATTAACGTCTGAAGATTGAGCGGCAAAACTGAAGATATATCAAGAAATAAGTGATCTCCGACTCTCGATGAAAGTTTTTTGGATTCAGTTGCATTTGTAGAAACAAATTTAAGTTGTGATTCAATATCTTCGATGTCAGTCGGTAAATATACCACGGTGGCAGAAACTTGATTTTCTATTAGATCTTTTTCTTTTTCACCTCTTACCGAGATTGGCATTAAAGCAGTAAGTGGTTTGACGTTCGGATCGTTTATATATAATAGATACTTCCTAAGCGAATTGGTGCATAAGGTAAGTACTATATCGTTTATTGTTACACCGTAGGAAGTTTTAATCTTAAAAAGCTCATCCATTTTTATGGTCATAAATGAGAAATTACGATGTTTCGATACGGTTTTGTTTATAGAGGTTTTAGGCGCCATAAAAAGCGTAGGAGGTTTATTATCAGATTTTGACTTATAGAAACTGATAAGGGAGAACATACTCTTTGACACCCTAAAAGTGGAGCTAGGAAGATTCACGAAGTAGCTTGCGCTGCCTTTTGCGACTTGATTGGCAAGTTTAGGGGCAAGCAAAGCATCTTTTAAAATACCAGTTGTTTTCATGAGCCAGCGTTTGCTAACTCTTGATTGCTTTTCATTTAATTTTGGAACAAATTTGACATTAGGATCCAAATCCAGTAGCTTCGCAAATAAATTTGCTCCGCTGACACCGTCAATAAGACTGTGATGAACTTTTGCGACAACAGCGATACGATTTTGCTTATAGTTATCGATTAGGTAAAACTCCCAAAGTGGTTTATTTGCAGGTAATGGGGTTTCCCAAATTTCGCTTACGAACTCCGAAAGTGCTTTATCGTCACACGGATCTTTCAAACTAGACTTCACAATATGATTATCTATATTGAAGTTGTTGTCCTTTGTCCAAACGGGACCGACCAAGTCCATCGGAAATCGCACCAATTTGTAAGTGAATTTATCAACCGAAAGTAGCCGCTCTTCAAGGAGTGCTTTCATCAGGCTAAAAGAGTCGTAGTTTGACGCTCCGCTAACAGATTTTGGAATATTACCGTAGATAAGAACCGCACC
>JAJYVQ010000052.1:0-9915 GCA_021791915.1 Actinomycetes bacterium
GATCATTAGATTTGCTAATTCAGGTCCATCAATAAGTACTACACGAGTAGATAGCGATTTGCAGTAATCTATTGCACCAGAGCTAAATTGACTAGTAGTGATGAAGACACCCTGATTTGCCTGTTGCCCCGTTAGTGCTCCTACGAAAGACTGTACTGCTGGACGTTGGACAATATTGTCAGTAGCATATCGTTTTGCTTGAATGTAGACTCTGCTTAGACCCAAGACATCTTGATCTATAATTCCATCGATGCCACCATCGTGTGTCAGCTGTGTTCTTGTAGCATTTGTATCTTTTCCACCATATCCCATAGCTAACAGTAGATCTATAACAGCTTGCTCAAAAAATTCAGGATTTTGCAAGTGAAGGCGGTTTAGAAGTTCATTTGCGATTTCACGATTTATAGATTCAATTCCACGCTCCACAATTTCATGTGGGTCCAGCTCTTCTGAGTCGATTTGAACCAGATCTTCTGTTTTTTGTTTGCTCCACTGGTCGGCAAAGCCTTCAATTTGTTTTAGATCCGCTAATGTAATTCCGCTTGCGTGCGTATTAAGTAGTTCATGACCAAATTGTGTAATTTGATGAATGCCACGTGAAGGGCGGACAACTGCACCAGCCTTATGTAGGTAAATTAGTGCCCAAGCTATTCGGTTAATATAGCGTTTAGTTCCTGAATTAAGAACTTCTACCCGCTGGGTAGATGTAAGTTGGGCCTCTTTTGCGACAAGCTCATAAAGCTCCTGACGATTTCTGGTTTTGCCGTCTGCGAGGACTGCAAGAATCGGAACCATAAACTTATCCCAGGTTGGAACCTCAATAGTCATAGTTGCATCTTAATCTCGTTATCTATCATATTTAAACTGTAAACAAATTGTTAGCATGACTAAATCCTCTTGCGCTTGGTATCTTCGATTAGAGAATCTATTAATTATTTTTTAGTTCGAATTTCGATTTTCTAAAACTTAATGTTATTTAAGTAAAGAACTTCGACCTAATTTTAATATAAATAATATTGACCGCTGTGAAATATGAGTAAAAAATTGGTAGTTAATTTGTAACAGCCAAAGAAGGAGAGTTACTGACAAAAAAGAGTGGTAAAACCCTAAACATTTAAAGAGATTTATCAAAGTGGACAAAGTAGAAAATAATTATTTTTCTAGTCGGAGCAATCTGTTTGTATCAGCTAATAGCAATATTATTTCAAGTCAAAAATTAATATTAGAGCCTGTTGATTAATTTCGTTTAACAATGATTGAATATGCTGTGGTAGTACTTTAAGTATCTGTCAAGTAAAATGTGGAGTATGGAAATTGCAAAAATTATTGTGGATTTGTTTGTTGCAATAGGCACAATAGCTATGGCAGGCTTTACTTACTGGCTGGGACGTAAAACTTCAGTTACGTCTGAGTCAACTAAATCGTTAGCAGAAAAAACTAGGGAAATGGCCATTGCAACTGCAGATCTGGCTACGGCGTCACAAGATCAGGTAAAGGCGTCAATGGAACTGGCGAAAATATCACGAGAAGCGATCATATACGAGAATGCTCCATTTTTGAAAATAGAGATATGGATAGAAAATCGTAGAGCCCATAGTGGACAAACCTTTAAAGCGGCGGTTGCTGCCAAAGTAACGAATATTGGAAAAGGCCCGGCAATTGGCTGCCAAATCGTTTATTGCGAAAAGGATGGATTAGCAAAAGCTGGTCAGGATATTCCACGTGAAAGTGTAATACTGGCATGTTCGGAACCATTCTCATTGGGTGTTGGCGAAACTTACGATAACACAAAAATGCTTACTTCTTATTTTTCAGATTCCATATTTAATAAATTTGAGGGTCTATTATATCGAGATGATATTGCAGGTCCTTCGCACGAGTTAGGAGCAGTTATCTGTCAGGACATTTTTAACACACGGTATCGATTTTTCACCGATGCGTCACTTGCTGTTGACCAGGTGGTATCTGACCAAGAAAATAATGAAGGTAATCCGATTTGGTCATATGATCCCAACATCAGAAATTTGACTCTTGGTGATTTCTTAAAGACAAATTCGAAATAGGAAGTTAGCAGAACCAAATGTTTGCAAACTTGCAATAGGAAGTAACGACCTAGATCAACAATGGGCATCAGAGGTTCTTGTAATCATTTGCATATCTAAGGAAAATAGGATGAGTTGTTTCGTTTTGCATTGATGCCAGATTACGAATTCTTGTTCGTTTACTCGCTTTTCCTAGGAAAAATCGAATCTATTTATTGAAATATTTCAAAAATATAGAGATGAATTTGACCAACGTTTAGGTTCTGAAGCAGTTGATGACTTTATAAACTTGATACTAAGCAATATTAATACAGACTTTGCTGACAATATTTAGCGACTGAACTTTGAATTTAAAACGATGGTAAGCCTAGATTTAACAGATAGAAGATCACCAAAGATCATAAAAACAAGACAGAATGGATATTTTGGTGACACTGAATATAAATGTGCTGGTATTGTGGCGCACTTATTGGGAGAACATGTTGAAGTAATAGATGACGGGAAAGAACAATCGTCAGTAGATCTTAAGATTGAATATTCGGATGGCCGTATGGGTGTTGGAGAAGTATGGTGTGACGCCAACGAAAAATATGTTGCAATGGCACATGAGTTACGTACAAACAACGGAAACTATCCTTTTATAATATATTGTAACGACTTAGACAGGAGTTGGCAGATTGGAGTATCAGAAAATACAAAGATAAAAGTATGCAAAAAAGAACTTCCGATAATTTTAAAAAATTTAGAAGGCCAGGTAGCCGATTTGTCTAAATTCACTCCGATAGAAAAGATGTCCGATGATTTCATAGAAGTAGCAGAGTTAAAAAAATTAAAAATATTGAATCTAGTTAGTTACCCCCCTATAGATGGTAAGCCCAAAATAATTTTACGCCAACCCCCAATAAGTGGGGATCCAAAAAATTTTTCATGGGAACTGCTTTTAAAATATGTTGAAGACAATCTTTTTTCCGACAAGTTAGACACACATAGACGAAAATTATCCAAATATATCGACAACGAAGCTTCTAAAATTGAACGACATTTTATGTTTTGTTTAACTGATTCTTCACCTGATGATGTATGGCATACATTGTCTGACTTAGTAGAAGGACCTTTTAAGGATCCTGAATTGCCAACAAGAAGCCCCAAGTTACCGATCGAAATTTCGCATTTATGGATTTTGAATCTATTGGGAACACAAATTGAAACTGTAATATGTTGGTTTCCAGATCAAGGCTGGATATATCCAAGAAAACAATGGAAGACGAATTAACTATCTAAGTTTATAGTATGGATCTGTTTTGTCTATAATGCAGAAAAATAAGATTTACGTCGGCTGTAGTAAATATAGTCAATTTATCAAATAATGTTTGCTTTCATTCATGTACCGATTGAATCAGTGATTAACGATGCTACCAAAGAAGCGGCTTCTTTTTGCATTCCTGGAATTACGTGAACATATTGTTTCAAAGTAAATGCAGGATTTTCGTGACCGAGACGTTCGGTTATTACTTTTATAGGAACACCAGCTTTAAGTGCAATCGAAGCATGGGTGTGTCGTAAGTCATGCAACCTTATCTTAGGTAAACTGGTTTTTTGCAAACATTTTTCAAATGCTTGACTAAATGAATCTGGATGTATTGGAGATCCAAATTCGTTTTTACAAACCAAGCCTGAATATTCAGAATTTTGTCCGTTTTGGGAAATATCTTTAGATTGCTGTTGTTTGTATTTGATTAACAGCTGAACAGTGTTCTCGTCTAAATCAATATTTCTTGCTTGATGTGATTTAGGGGTCGAAAATGTTAACGTGTAAGCTACTGATATCAATGACTGTCTGATTGAGATACGAGACAGATTAAAATCGATGTCACTCCATCTAAGTCCTAGTACTTCACCTCGCCTCATCCCGGTTAATGCAGCCAAGTGAAATGCAACGTAATATTTGTGATCTCTAACTGAATCCAAAAATATTGCCAATTCCTTTGAATCCCAAGATTTAATTTCTGGAGATCTTTTAAGTTTAGGTGGCTTTGCTCGTTCTGCTGGATTTCGATTAATAAGATCTAAATCTATTGCATCTTCTAGAAACTTATGAATCGTAGTATGTATGTATCTGATTGTTTTAGTACTCAACCCTCCTTGTCGGTTTTTATTGCCACTATCCATTAGGTCAGCGTAAAGTTTATTAAGCATCTGAGGATTGAGATCTTTTAAATAGATCTGACCGATCGAAGGAAGTACATGTAATTTTAAATTTCTTTTATAGGAATCAAAGGTACTTGGCTTCAATTGAGATTTCATTGACGGTAGCCAATTATTGTTTATAAAATCTGATATTTTAAGTTTGCTTGGTTGTAAGAATCTATTGGATGAAAATTCACCCAATAGATTCCCTAAAGCAATTTCAGCTTCCTTTCTTGTGTTAAAACTGCCGTACCATTTTTGGTTACGCTTATTGTCTTGTTTCCTAGGAAGTTCTAGCACAATATACCAGCTGGTATTGGATTTACCATCTTTAAGAGTACGAACTCTTTTGTGGATATGACCTTTCATCTTTTACCCTACCTTTAATTGTAAGTAGGGTGGCCGAGCCACTTTAGAAGAAGAGCAACGGGAATAACAATTCTTTTACCGATTCTTCTTGTTGGCAGTTCGCCACGTCTGGCAGCTTCGTATGCAGCTGTTCGACCGATTCCAAGTAGCTGAGCAGTTTCTTCAACTGAAATAGTTAGTCTTGACTTGATTGAGTCAAGAGATATTGGCTCTGAACTATAATTGTTCATGTTGGGACCTCCTTTGTAGGTTCTAACCACGCCTCGGGGTGTTGGTCCACCGCCGGGGCATTTGCTAATATTCGTATTCTAATGTTATCAACCAGGTGTTACAAAAAATCACTTTCGTAGCGACCATATGCTATTTGCGGCGATAGATATTCACACTAACAAAAAATAGGTTTGAAAGTTTTTGAAAAAAAGCCTGTCAGACAGGTTACATGTGACTTAAGTAGTGGGCTAATTTACGAATACACCTATATTTAAACTTTATAGCACTTACGTTGTAGGATATTAGTGGGAAGCAAATAGATAACTAACTAACGAATGATGGTAACAAGTTTACATGACAACCAATGACTTAATAAATGAAGCACTAAAAGTCCGGGGGATAGCTGCCGATCCCGATCAAATGGCAGTCATCAACTTCCCAAATAAACCCCTATTGGTTAGTGCTGGTCCAGGGTGTGGTAAAACCGAAACACTATTATTTCGAGCAATTGCGATGCTTAACGATACTAATGTTATACCAAGAGATTTATGTTTTATTACGTTTACCAATCGTGCTGCTAATTCATTAAAACAGCGTTTAGCGGAGTTGCGCCACCGGGAATTACAATCCTTACCGTTAAATGATATCTATATCGGTACTCTTCATTCGCTTGCTTTAGATATATTATCGGGTTTCACGAAATATTCCGCAAAGCTTGGTTTTATTGGAAATCCCCGACCTTTAACATCAAATGACATGATATATGCCATACTATATTCGTTGGATGCGGCGTCTGAACTGGTGACTATGCTATCTGATTCGGCTGGTGGGTTTGTATCCATAGACAATATCTATAGCGAAGTTACAACTATGATTTCTAAGATAGAACAAGGGAACAAACAGGCCGAAAGTACGCTTAGCAAACAGTTCGCTACAAAATGGGGGATGTCAGCTCGGAATAGAAGTAAGATTACTAAAATATTAAAGCAATTATATAGCGAATTTAATCAACAATTACAGAACGCTGGATTAATAACTTTCGCTAAAATGATTTCTGACGCTGTTAAGGTATTAAAAGACAATCCCTTGATTTATGCCGGGCGATTTAAATTTATTGGTATTGATGAATTTCAAGATTTAGATATACAACAACAACACTTTGTCTACTTGTTAGCACAAAGGTTGCAAGGTGAATTTAAAAACAACGTTACTGTTGTTGGTGACCCAAACCAATCAATTTTCGGTTTTAGAGGTGCTAATCCTGACGGAATGGAAAAGTTTAAAAGAACTTTTAAAGCAGATTCGTTATTACTCAAAAACAATTATAGGAGCACTGCACCTATAAAATCAATTGTTTCTTATATTAGTGACCAGCTTAATAATAGTGAACCTCTCATGGTAAAAGATATAAAACACGCACTCTTTATCGCACGACCCCAACGTCAAGAAACTATCGGAGCGTCAGCATTGGCAGAGGCACTACTCGCAGCAAAAGCAACTAGAGCGATACTAAATTATTCAGATGTTGTAATATTAGCTCGCAGCGTCAGACGTAGCAAGATCCTAAGCATATATAATCAGTTAGATAAGGCAGGGATTCCATTTATTGTCCTTGATGACCGCAATGCCAAAGATGACCACGAGGTTTGGATTGTTATGGACATGATAAGGACGCTATTGTACAAGCAGGACCTGCCTGTATTTAAAAAATATTTTGATAAAACAAAAAAACGACAAGACTTTATTGCGACGCAAAAGGCATCGCACCCCCAATGTAAACGCACTTATTTTGCATTAAATAAGTTTAAACGTGAAAAAGACCAAGGTTTTTATAAACGTATTACCATGCAAGAAACGTTGGAGTTATTAAAAGAACACTATCCTGTTCGTGATGCACTATTATTCCATGCAGAACATACTGCACTAATAAACTTTATTCGCACTTTGGAGCAATGGACTCAAGTATTTGGCGGAGATTATCAATTAGAGAAATTCGCAAGAAGGGCTTTATTACATATATTTGAGGAGACTAGTACTATTGATATTATTAAGGATCCATTACTGCATGATGCTGTTGTGATAAGTACTATCCATAAGGCTAAAGGATTAGAATTTCCAGTAGCGTGTATTGTGCTACCTGGCAAACAGGGAAACAATGGGCCTACGAAATCAGGTACAATTGCTGACCTCGGAACAACTCCAGATAGCGAGAAAAATCTTTTCTTTGTTGCAGTTAGTCGTGCGAGCGATGCTGTCGTTATTGTTGACAATAAGAATAAAACCGCTGAAGTTAGCTGTATAGTGGATGATTTTCTACAACAAGGTAATTCGCACACAAAGTTGGGTCTGCATTTAATTCAGTCGAGACCATCGGCTCTATTACAAAAACAAACCGTTATAGAACCATCAATGTTATTGCATGAAAGTCGATGTTTACGACATTATGCTATAACAGTTGGTAGTGATATTCTCGAACAACCAAATACTTATACTGCACTCGGCGAAATTTATCATGTGTTATGCGGTGACATAATATCGTGGTTGTTCGTAGAAAATGAGTATTTTAAGCTGGTAAAGCGCAACAATTGCGATGCGTTGATGGGGAAACTTGATAGGCGTATAACACGGTTAATCAATCAATATAAATTGTTAGAGCGGTTTAAAATATTGCGAGATTCCTCCAATAAAAAAGTCCAACAGCTACCTATGGCAGTAAAAAATTCAATTAGATTAGTGGAGCAACTAGTTTCTAAAGAATGGAAAATAGAATTGCCGGAATCACATATAAGCGTTCCCTTAGATTTGATAGTTAATACCGCTCCATCTAATATATTATTACAGGGTCGACCCGATATTGTATTGACCAAAACAAATGTAGTTGCTGTGGTGGATTTTAAGGTCGCTGCACCGCACCGAAATACGCTCCAACGAAAGGCAATGTACAGACAACAAGTTCAGTGCTATTCACAATTAGTGGCAACTACGACTAACCGACGAGACGGAGGCGGATTCATAATTTATGGTGAAAACAACAAAATGGACCGTGTTGCACCAAATGCTAAGGCTATAAATGCTGCTTTATTAAATACAACACAATTTATAACGGATAGTAAATTATTTAATGCGGGAAGTCATCCGGTCAACCCTACGCTGATAGAATGCAATAGTTGCCAACTTAAAGGTAGTTGTAAACAACGAAGCAAAACGTAATGGCCCAACTCGAATTATCTTACGAAGTGCGACATAATTACTGCATGGAACCTTGTGTACAAATATTGACAAAATGGGTCGTATGGGGATTCACTTAATTATAAAGCATGAATACAGTGGACACAAGACAGCAGTTATTAACAATTTCCCCAACGATTAAGCGAAAATTACAATAAAGCAAGACTCCGGTTTCGGATTCAAATAAACCGATTGAAGCTATACACACAACCAAACCGTTAGTGAAATCGGTGGTAGCGAGAGAAGTATCTTTAATAAGTTAATGGCTGTTACGTCATACAAATAAAACTATGTAATGCGCTATTTGTGGGTGGCAGTGAGTTATTTTTTGCCATTAAACCAGATAGAGTTTACTTAGTAGATTTTAATTTTCACCTAGCACTTTTAGTGACAGTGCATGGCTTAAAAGATGTTGTGACGGCTATTAACGCTAGATTATTCGGTAATCCAAATTGAACTTATTGCAGAAAGTTTACACCTTCAATGGAAATATTAAAAAAATAAGGCAAATTGACGTATTCACTTTCTTACCGTTCTTATACTACCTTAGATTTTTCTTGCTTTAAATTTGATTTACAACCGATAAAATTTGTTTTTAGCAGATTATTTCAGGTCGAATCACCGATTCTCTCAATTGTTTACCGAGTTCGTCAGGGTCAACTAGGTGTCCAGTTAGAGTATGTACTTCGGCACGAAGGGACCGAATAACTTTGAGTGAAAGTAGTGCGCTGGCGAGAGTTTCAGGAGTGGTGGCTTTATATTTTCTCCATAGCTCTGATATTGCATCGTGTTTGAAGGCCTCGTGAGTAATATAAACAAGTTTGCTTGCTCTATGCCCTTTAGCAGTATCTCCTATAAGGTCAATTTCAAGGATCAGGGCAACATCAATCGGCTTTGCTGCTTCAATATGATAGATCTGCCAGATCGAACCATTGGTTAGTATGGCCCATTCAACATCTGGATCATCCAAAACATAGTTCTTTACCTGCTGAAGGTGCTTAGGAAGCAATTTAGTAGCCGCAGACTTTACTTCGACAAATGCTACTAATTGCCTGTCGACGCGAAGACCGTAATCTACAAATTTTCCTCTAACTTGGAATTCTACGTCAAGATCAGAAAATCGATCGAATCCTAAACCTTCACATAAAAATTCAGTCACCAGCAGTCGAGTCTGTGCCTCATTTGCTTGTTGGTCTATTAATTCAATCAAGGATTTTGAATAGCGCTTGATAGTCGTACGAAGTCGATTAATCGCATCTTGTTTCCACTTTGGGTCAACATTCGTTATTGCCGTTGACTTGCGAGGTTTTTTTGAATTTGAATTCTCTAATGGGTTTACATCCTCTTTGGGAGTCGAAATGACATCGTTAGTAATTGTTGGAGAGTTTAATAAGTCAGACATATAAGTATTATCCTAAATTCCCGAAGTTTTAGCCACTAGGTCTAATAATTTGAATAGTTTCTGACCCTATTATGCCAGTTCAAAGGCATATTTTGATTAAATCCATTATTTGAGAATCCAACTATTGTATAGTGGATATATACACTATGGCGTTTATTAGATACAGGCAAGTTGGAAATAACGAATATGCGTATTCAGTTGAAGCATATTGGGATTCTAAATTAAAAAAATCCAGGCAACGTACAACATATTTAGGAATTGTCGTCGATAAACAAAAAGGTACATACAGACTTCCAAGAAAAGAAAAGATGGCAAATGAATTGATCTTGGATTTTGGTGATTCATTTATGATTCATGAAACTATTAAATCAACTCCTTTCTATGAGGTAATTCAAGAATCGTTTCCTGATTTATCAAATGAAGTTTTAGCTTTAAGTTACCATAAAATCTGTAACCCGTCTGCCATGTCTTTAGCTA
>JAJYVQ010000052.1:9925-14516 GCA_021791915.1 Actinomycetes bacterium
GTAGATAGATTTTGTTTAACCTTTTTCCTTCCCTCAGTATCAGGAAAGATGACGCATATAGAATTAAACTTGAGGGTAAGAAAAGGAGGTTAAACAGTGGAGACTCGTTACTCAAGAGCTCAAAAAGAACAAGCATTTGAAGCTTTTAAAAAACAGCTTGAAAATGGTTCAGTGGCGTCTGGACAAATGCAGGAATTATCTAAAAAGTTAAATATTCCAATTAATACTTTGTATGGATGGAAAGTGGACTTTAAGAAGAAATTAGTTAAAAATGGTGATTTGAATCCTAAAACTTCTAAATTTAGTCCGCAGGATAAATTTCAAGTCATTGTAGATACTAATTCAATGTCTGAATTAGAAGTAGGTGAATATTTAAGAAAACACGGTATTTTAAAAGAAGAACTAAACTTCTGGAAAAAACAGATGGAAGATGCATTTAATAACGCTCCAAGAATTGATCCAAATGTTATTGGTAAAGAATTAGCGAATTCAAAAGCTAATGAAAAACGGCTTGAAAAAGAACTGAGATACAAAGAAAAGGCGTTAGCTGAAGCAGCTGCTTTACTTGTGCTCCAAAAAAAAGCACAAGCGATCTGGGGGGAGCACGGGGACGATTAATCCCCGCCTCAGATCGCAAAATTGCAGTAGAACTTATTATAGAAGCTCATGAAAGCGGTGCGAGATATAAAAAAGCTTGTCAAGTCTTAAAAATATCTGTCAAGACATTTGAAAGATGGAGAAAAGATGGCCAAACTACTGTAGACAGAAGAAAAGGAGCAGTTAGATCAAAACCTAGTTTTGCATTAACTGAAAACGAAGAACAACAAATATTAGATATCTGTCATAGCGAAGAGTTTTCCAGCTTGCCACCTGCCCAAATAGTACCTAAATTAGCTGATAGAGGGCAATACGTAGCTTCTGAATCTACATTTTACAGGGTTCTAAAAAAACACAATGAAAATACTAGAAGAGGAAGAGTTGCTCGTCCTAAAAAGAGAAACCCTCCGCAATTAATAGCTAATGTACCAAATGATATTTGGGCAACCGATATTACTTGGCTACCGGGACCAATAGTTGGGATATTCTTCTATTTGTATGCAATTATCGATATTTTCTCAAGGAAGATAGTTGGATTTGAAGTATATGAAGTTGAATCGTCTGAGAACTTAAAAACTACTGTCTCTAAAGCTATTTCAAGACTGAAAGGAGTACAACCTAAAATATTCCACAGTGATAACGGATCACCAATGAAGGGTCAGAGCTTAATGGAATTTCTATATTCTCTGAATATTTTAAAAACATTTTCTCGACCAAGAGTTAAAAATGACAATGCCCACATTGAATCATTTTTCAAAACGCTGAAATATTTCCCAGCATATCCTTATGGCGGATTTAAAGATATAACCGAAGCCAGACAGTGGGTAAGTCAATTTATAGATATCTATAATAACGAACATTACCATTCCAAAATTAACTATGTTACTCCATCTCAGAAATATGACGGGTTAGATAAAGTAATACTACAAAAAAGAAACGATGTATATCAAATAGCAATGACTAATAACCCTCAGCGATGGTCTAGACATAAAACTAGAGATTTTACTCCTACACGATCAACAACTGTCGGATGTAAATCAAATTTGAAAGGAGAAACAACTAAAGTAGCTTAAGAACAGTAAAATGGTAAATACGTCAACTAGCCTGATTTGCTTCGGCTACCCATTCAAGGTTAGAACCAATAATCAAAGCTGCTAAAACTCTAAAGCGACATATCGATGGAATGACAACATACTTTGACTTTAAAATTACAAATGCTCATGCAGAAGGAATTAATTCACGGATTCAAGCAATTAAAGTAAAAGCAAGGGGATTTCGTAACCAAGAAAACTTTAAAACAGCAATACTCTTTCATCTTGGAGGCCTAGATCTTTACCCAACTACCCACAGAGTTGTCGGATGAGCCAGATCTTTTTTGTCGAGAAGCAAAAACATAAAAACGTCAGGAGATAACGTGAGTAAAGTTAGGATACTTGTTGGCACCTCAAAAGGTGCTTTTATATTAAATTCGGATGGGAAGCGGCAAGATTTTGAAATTGACGGTCCTTTATTTGGTGGTTGGGAAATCTACCACATTAAGGGGTCATTAGTAAACCCTGACAGACTCTACGTTTCCCAAAGTACTGGTTGGCACGGACAGATTGTACAAACTTCTGATAGCGGTGGCAAGGAATGGGGAACTGTAAACAATGAATTTTTGTACGACGGTCACCCAGGTTCACACCTATGGTATGACGGAACAAAACATCCGTGGGAGTTCGCCAGGGTCTGGCACTTTGAGCCGTCTTTAACAGACGAAGACACAGTTTATGCAGGTGTAGAAGATGCTGGTCTTTTTATTTCTGAAAATGCAGGAAAAAGTTGGAAGGAGCTTAGCGGATTTAGAACTCAAAGATCTGGACAGTATTTTCAGCCAGGAGCAGGCGGAATGTGTCTACATACTATTCTTCTAGATGAGCAAAACCAAAACAGTATTGTAGTAGCAGTGTCAGCAGCAGGAGTATTTAGATCAGATGACAAAGGTGAGACATTCAAACCTATAAACAAAGGATTGATTTCTCAATTCATGCAAGATCCTGAAGCAGAAGTTGGTCACTGTGTTCACAAAATAGCAAAAAACCCGTTAAAACCAAATGTACTGTACATGCAGAAACATTGGGATGTGATGAAAAGCGATAACGGCGGTGATAGCTGGTACGAAATCAGTGGAAATTTACCGACTGACTTCGGATTTCCAATATGCGTAAATTCAAACGATCCTGAAACAATCTATGTAATTCCAATTACTTCAGATAGGGAACACTTCCCTCCGAACGGAAAACTCCGTGTCTGGCGTTCAAAAGTTGGAGGCAACGAGTGGGAAGAACTGTACAAAGGTCTACCTGAGCTTTCCTATGCAAATGTACTACGAGACTGCATGGCAACTGATAATTTAGAATCTTGTGGAATCTATTTCGGTACCACAACGGGTGAATTATTTGTATCTAGGGATTCAGGAGACACATGGAGTTCGATTATTAGTGGACTTCCAAGGATACTGGCAGTAGAGGTACAGACATTTATTTAGTCAAGGTTTCACTACCCGGTCACTTAAAAGTACTTTCTAATACCGACACAGTATTAGAATTTGAATTCACTACTTCCCCTACGATTCGAACAGTCCTCGACTTTCTGGAAGCCGAATATCCTGAACTTAAAGGTACGACAAGAGACATGGTAACCAAAAAGCGCCGTCCCTTTATTAGATTCTTTTTTGGAGAAGAAGACGTCTCTAATTTAGATATCGACGTAACTTTCCCTGATGAGATTGCTAACGGTAGTAAAATCTTTCATATAGTAGGTGCTATGGCAGGTGGATAGTTGACAAATATAAATAGTCGTATTGTTTTTCCCCTTCTGATATTACTTACATCAGCTAGTTATGAGTAAAAGTCAAGTGAGTTGTAAGAACTTTTATAGCAGACCAGATTAATGCAAATTAAATACCAGCTGCTAAACAAACGTGAATTAGTTCAGAAAACTTTGCCTTGAGAAAATAAATATAAAGTGCTAAACTTCTACTAGTAATGTTTATCAAAGAAAGGGAGAAATGACATTTCAACAATCGGATGAAAATCAGAACGTTCAAAACGGAATCCTGACTTCACTGCAGGGAATTAACGAGAGTTTAGCTAGCCTTGCACAGTCTCTGGGTGTGGGGGGATTACTATTCAACAATATAGCAGAGCTAACAGCTGTCGCATCAAGTTTAGCAGACACACTTAAAACTCTTCAAGACATGGATGCTAGTCTTGGCTACATTACATCAGGTTTGCAAGACATCTCCAATCAAATTGAAAGAATCTCAATCAACTGACATCTTAGTGAACTGTTAAAATTAACCGTTATTTAAAGCTAGTAATTACTGAATAAAAAGTTGAATTTATCTCTCCGGTCTATTTTAACGACTTCATTTTGCAACAACCTTACCGTTTGTCAAACTATTTTATAAGGCAATTCAATTTTATAAGACAGTTGCAAATTTAAAAGTATCTTCCTGCAAAATTGTACGCCTTCTTTAAAAGGACTTTGTCTTTCCTGAGCCTGAGGGTTTTGAGTGACTAAAGTTTTGTAAGGTAATTCTCGGCTAAGAGAGTTCGATCAATTAACAAGATAAGCTAACTTAATTACACCTGAAATAATTGGTTGTATTTCACAGCTTAAACTAACTAAATAGCCTAATTACTGTTACAAGAATTAACTAATTTATTTTAAACATCATTAAAATATACAGATTGAGTCTACAAGAAACTAAGCTGGATCAACAAATCCCTATAATCATAGCGTCTAAATTTGATGGTAATAAAGTATGACAACAATATGGGCTACGACTTGAAAATAATTCGTTATCCTAAGACTACCCTGATCCTTACTAAAAATACTTGAAGCTATAATTTTAGGCGTGGGTTAAAATTTAACTTTAGCCTAGATCCACCGAAAAATCATTAGTAATACTAAAATTATCAAAAAATGACTGTGTCGTATTGGGAAATTC
>JAJYVQ010000053.1 GCA_021791915.1 Actinomycetes bacterium
AAAATGCTACCACTCTCTCAATCGTTTCCGCCTGGGTTCGTATCTAGCGTAAAGAACAATTTATTTAAATGTCTCAACATATCAACTCAAATGAGCAGTGCTAACGAAGGCATTAAATTCAACTATAAAGTCACTGGAAAAATATCTAGCAACGAACCTTTTAAGCTAAATTTTCTTTCTAATCAAGCTTTCGTCTTTAAAACTGTACAGGATGCTCAATTTTTTTATAATGCGATCAACACTGCATCTGGAGCAACATGTGTCTTGGAAGCAGCTGAAGAATTTGCGTTAATTTATGGCAATATCCAATATAAAATCAATACCGACGTACTGTCTTCGTTTCAGTACGCTGGAGGTACTGGAATAGCAATTACCACAAGTGGCATAAAATTGTCTAGCGTTTACCATA
Source organism: Actinomycetes bacterium (assembly GCA_021791915.1). Lineage (GTDB taxonomy): Bacteria > Actinomycetota > Acidimicrobiia > Acidimicrobiales > JABEUL01 > JAJZNL01. The sequence continues at coordinate 410 of JAJYVQ010000053.1, forward strand.
CTGCAGTCACGCTTAACTTTTACATAATACAGCTAGGTAATAGCGTATCTTTTATTTGGACAGGTTCCACTGCTTCTCCAAACAAGGTAAATTACATTGCAGCGGCAAATAAAATCTACTCGCTCTATATGGCTCAACAAAGCAAGTTAACTACCACGACTAATCATTCTTGATACTTTGGATATTTAGTAAATATTAAATATCCAAGGCCGACCAGTGAAGCTATATTTAAAAACAACCAAAAATCTTGCCATCCGTAGGGGTACGTCCTCCAATTAAAATTTATTTTGTTAATAATCGGACCAAACATTATGTTTAACTGACCATTTGGCCCAACGATGAAATTTCTAAGTAATTCATAATATAAAAATAATTCTGCAACAATTACAAGCGATATAATGATCTTTGCTATTAAGTCTATATGTCTTCGTAAAAGTGACAATAGTTTGAGCGAACGTTTGGATTTAATAAGATCATCAAACAACAGCATCGATGACAAAACTGGCACACCGGTATATAAAGGCAAACTGTAATAACCGTACCACCACAATCCCATATGCTGACCTTGCGATGCTTCTGCAACCGAGGGAATAACAATACTAAAAATTACAGAAGTCAATACTATTGAAATTGTCTTTTTATTACTAAAAATTAAATTTAATAATATTATTATCAAAATTAACCCAATCCAAATCGAGGTGAAAAGTGGCGATATCAAACCATCTAACGAAAAATATGCCTGAGATAGGTAAAGTGGAACACGTGTGATCGATATGAAAGTACGACCAATTAAATTGTAGTTGTGATAGTTGGAAGTTAGATAAAAAGCCATATAGTATGGAAATCGTCCCCAAAATATATCCCAGATAAATGTAGCCGATCCCATCAAAAATGTGAACAATGACCATTTAATCAATTCCCTATTGATCAAAATGTCCTTTGAATCCTTCAACCCCAATCCAATTAACAGGTAAACTCCCGCTACTAAGACCCAAAGCGGAGAAAGGGTTCTCAGCAAACAAAGAGTCCCGGCAACTACAGCCCATTTTTTATACAGAGAGATTCTATCTTCTCGTTTAGATGTAATAATTAATCCGGTATACACATAAAGACACAAACCTCCAGATATCTCTGGACCGTTTGGATTTACAGTCGCCCCTAAAAAATATGCCTCTGGTGTCAAAGCTAAAAAAATTCCTGCGACCGAAAGTAAGCCTTTCTTGTATCTATAGATACCCCAAAAAGAGTAGCTAACGTAAAGCACGCACATTAAAGCACTCAGCCCACGCATAAAAAACAAATTTACCAAACCAATCCTAAATAGAGTTGGAAGACCAACAACAAAGTAATAAAATGGTGGTAAGTGAGCTAATACGGTAGTCGTGCCAGTAGTTCCACTACCGTTATTCCTAATTATACCAACTTGAAAAATATTATATAACCAACTCGGAACGTCTACTGCCCATTTAGGCGAAGGGATGATAGTTGCGATTTTTAATGGTACATGACCTCTAACGGCGGCAGCTGCGTAATATGAATGCTGAGACTCCTCAGTATATGCGTTACGTGGTTCTCCGATGATCCACGTCAAAAACAAAAGTCCAACAAACAATAAAATAGCAAAATGAATTGGCTTAACCTTTTGTTTGATCTTAGATACAGTAGCTGTCATGTTGAAAGTAAACTCACTTTAAATCCTTCGGAGACGGTTTCAAGGAATGGGACATCAATTTTATAAATTATATTACACATTAAATTTGTTACTAGCGACTTCTATTGTATATCAGATTTGGTTTAAATCAATAATATTATAAAATCTGTTGCATTCATCAACGTCACATATTATCCGTAGAACAAATATTCATTCCATTACTAAACTTCTCTAAGAAAATAGCATTCTATATTAAATCCAATCGATTTATCATGAATTTAATCTCGATTAGTAAAGTAGTAAATTTATCTACTTACAAATTATTTTAAATGATTCGACTTTTTGAATTATAAGATTTACGGAGATATAATTCCTTTTTCAATATTCGAATCTAACTCACGTGCTCGCATAATAAAAGTTGATATCTTTATTTTGTAAGTAATTGTTAAGTACTCAAAACTGAATAATTTTACTTCAATATTGAGCTTCTGGATATATTATCCCTGACATCTACAACAATTTATGGTCACCTCCAAATTGATATAGTATAGTTGTTGCATTAGCCCCAATTCGAACTCGAGACTGACCGAATTAGCTTCATGAACGAACTTATTTATTTTTAAGAAAATGGTTGGAGTGAAAAATCAAATAAATAAACAAATTATCCTCGTTGCCATATTCATTGCTCTCATTTGTATCACTTGGGTGATTGGAGAACCTCGTAATGCATTTGTAGAGGAGAACCAACATTCATTTTATGCAGCAGGAGCGGTCCGAGGGGAAGTTCCCTTACAACTTGCTAGTAAACTGCCGTTTCCAAAGTGGCAAGTTGTAGTTCCAGGATGGTTTAACAATATTTTTCTCCAACATCCCGTAACGAATCCTAACCCTGGAAATATTTCCACTACTACTGACGTAGGACATCTGCCACCATTTTATTATTTTATTCTAGGATTACCCACTCTTTTTAGAAACGGTATGACAACACTGTACATAATGAGGCTTATTGAAATGCTCCTATGCCTAGGATACATTCTTTATGCAATTTACATCTATTCTAGGCACAATCGAGCGTTAAGTGCATATGTTGGTATTTTGCTTTCTTTAACTCCAGAAGCATATTTTTTAGGGGCAACTATTAATCCTAACGGGCTCGAAGTTTTTGCATGCGCAAGTTTATTTATTTTAAGTGGAGTTATTATCACTTCAGAACTTCATGAACAATTAATCACATACAAATCATTTTGTATTGTTGGCGGTACTTTATGTCTAATAAGAACTCTGTCACCCATGTGGGTAATAATAGCAATTTTATACATTGCAATAGGTATCGGATTCAAAAAAACGGCAAAAATGATAACTAATAAATCATGTATCAAATTTACTGTATTTATAGTCATTACGGGTCTCGTTACTTTCATTTGGGACTTGATTTGGGGAAGATTCCCATATGGCATTACATTTTATTTAATCAATGGCTACCAGAACCATTCTTTTTTAGATCGGGTTCTTCTGTCCTCACAACGAAGCGTTACTTTTTCTATACAAGCATTTGCAAATATTAATAATTCAACCTGGCCTCTTGCCACAACGATATGGTTAGTCCTAATTGTTGCTCTTGTATTTCTTGCAATATTGAAAAATAGATATTTTGCACTCAAATTAATTATGACATCTATACTGTTGGACATATTTGTTCCTGCAGTATTTGAAGCCTCACAGGGAGCTCACTTAGGACTTTGGTGGGAAGGAAGTTACAGTTTGCCACTATATACAGCTACACCTATATTGGCAGGATTTTTATTTTCATATAAACAACCAGTATTGTCTTCGAGATTACCTAAGGGTCAAATATTTAAATCAATAGTTAATAACAATAAGCTTATTTTTAATATCATTTTGTTAATTCAACTGTTGCTCGAGTTTGTTTTTTACTACCTCACTGTAAGAAGTTACATGGTTGGAAATAACGGTCAATTTAATATTTTATGGGGACCTATCATCGACAAAACAGGACTTAACTGGAGAACGTTACCGTTTGGTTGGCAAGATTTTTGGATATTTATTAATTTTTCATCGGCAATTGGAATATTTTATTTTGTTAACAAATTCGTGAATAAGAGTGATTCGAATGAAAAGATGATAGATGTTACGTTGGTAAAATGACAATAAAATAAGCGACCTTTAACAGAAATGCGTACAAAAGTACTTCAAATTTTGCGAGGTTGAAAAACAGTCAAACTACTTTATGCATGGAATAATACTGATTATTTGTCACCGTAATAAACTTACTTACATCCTTAAATGTATTGAGGCTTGGCATTTAATTTAGAAACTTGAAGCAGGTACAGCTGGTATGCCATTTTAGAAGTTTATCTATGATGACAAAGCTTCCGTGTTGACCTTATTGGCTATAGATATTATGAGCTAATGACCGTATCTGACATTAAGAGTTGCAAGAATGTCAGGTCTATCTCTAGATTTACTCGATAGTATATAGAGACTAATAATATACCAAAGATAAACTTCAACTGCCAGTAACAGTAGCTTAATATAATAAATTAAACATTGTACCAGTTCCGCTACGCTTGATTCAAGGTTCTATAATACTGCATTCGCCATTAAAACAGTTGATAGCCTTTTAAATCTGATGAGATTAAATAATATCGACCTGATTGTTTTAGCAATTTACACCAATACTAAGGCTATCTTATTATTGTGGTAGGAAATCTGACTCAAATCAATCGATTCATTTTCATAATCACTTAATAAAATCACTCATTACTTCTTTAACTGCTTGCAAGCTCACATTCTTAACCAATTCGCAACCAGTAGGCCCATCCAAGATAAACGTAAGTTCGCCTTGTGATTTCTTATCTTTGTACATAAATGAAATTAACTGGCCAACATCGGCCTTAAGATATTTGGGGATGTCTGTTAAAAGATCATACTTTTTCAATAGTTCTAACGTATAGTTGGCTCGGTTTGAATCAATTCTACCCAAATTAACTGCCAACGCAGTTGCAAAAGCGATGCCAATAGCCACGCAATTACCATGGCTGATAATGTTTTTTGCATTCACTGGATTTTCAATCGCCTGATTTATTGACAGCTGCTCAATAGCATGGCCCAATGTATGACCATAGTTTAAAATGGAACGGATTCCAAGTCGTTCATATTCATCCTTTTGCACTATTTCGGCCTTATATTTAGCGCACCTATATACAATTTCCTCAAGTTCCAAATTCTTGAAATCTTCATTAGCAATTAAACTATATTTAACAATTTCGCCAAATCCGTTTTTAATCTCCTTTTCCGGTAAGCTTCTTAAAACATTAACGTCGCATACAACGCATATTGGATGATAAAAAGAACCGACTAAATTTTTGCCTTCTGGAAGATTGACACCTGTTTTGCCACCGATTGACGCATCCACTTGTGCTAATAACGTAGTCGGTACATTTATAAATCGTATTCCTCTATTGTAAACTGAGGCAACAAATCCAACTAGATCCGTAACAACACCACCACCTAAAGCGATTAATAAATCATTTCTGTGGAAACCCAATACCGCTAGTTCAGAGCACAACGTACTTACCGAAGATAGTGATTTAGCACTCTCGGAATTTACAATATTCAAAACATGGCATTCATGCCCGCTTAAATTCAACTTTATTTTAATATTTTCTTGCGTTACTATCCCAATTTTTTTAACATCTGCAGGTATGAGATTGCTTATGACATTTAAGATTCCTGATCCTACATAAATATCACATTTTGAGTTTGTTAATCTGAGACTAATTATTCTTGGCACAATACTGTTCTTTCATATCCGTTCATCCTGTAATTTGTTATAAATTAGCTTAACTTCTTCTGCTATTTCTGCTGGATTTTTGTCGGTGACTTCAACTGTCGCATTCGATATTTTTTCATATATTGGCGACCGAATTGAATCAAGTTCACTTAAAAACTCTAAACTTAATTCTCTTATAACTGGACGCAGCGATTCATTATTTGATTTAAGCCGTTCTATCAATACTTCAGGAGTTATCTTCAGCCAGACGACTGCACCATTTTCAACCAGAACTTTTCGATTAGCTTCACGTAACACAGCGCCTCCGCCTAGAGAAATTACAGCAGTATGTTCACTTTCACAATCTCTATCGGAAAACAGTTCTGAAATTACTTTGGATTCACAATCTCTAAAATAATCTTCTCCAAACTTGTCAAATATTTCCAGAATTGATAAATTCAACTCATTCTCAATTAGATCGTCGGTATCGATAAATTTCTTACCTAGTCTGAGAGACAATATTTTCCCCACTGTACTTTTCCCAACGCCGGGCAACCCAACTAAAAAAAGGTTCTTTCCCATTTCTACTGACATCTCTAATATTCGTTGCTTAAATATTTGATTTGTAATTTAAGTCACTGCCATACATAATCTCAGTTGACGAAGGAGTCGAGTGCAAATTTTTCAAAAACCCTTTATGATTTCTAATGAATTCAGCCAATGAGTCTCCGCCAAATTTCTCTACAGCCACTTTAGCCAAGACCAATGCCATCATTGTCTCACTCACTACTCCCAATGCTGGAACTGCTACTACATCAGTGCGTTCTTTAAATGAGACCTTTGTTTGTTTTGTATTAATATCGACTGTTTTTATAACTGGACGATTTAAAGTTGCTAACGGTTTCATGGTAACAATGGCAGAAATTGGCTCACCGTTAGAAATACCACCTTCAATTCCGCCAGCTCTATCAGTGGGCCGACTATACTTCTTCTTTTTCGCATCCCATGATATTTCATCATGCGCCTTAGATCCCCTCATTGAACCCAAATTCTTACCCAAACCAATCTCAACTGCCTTAACCGCCTGTATAGACATTAAAGCTTGTGCCAGAAGTCCGTCTAATTTTCGATCATAATGAACGTGGCTACCCAATCCTATCGGAACACCGTAAGCAATTACCTCAACGGACCCTCCCAGAGAATCGCCATCCTTTGCTGCAGCTTTTATTTCAGAAATCATCATCTCTTCAATTTCTGGGTCTAAACATCTGACCTGCGAATCGTCAACCCTGTCTAAGTCTTTTATAGTCGGTTTCAAATAATCACTGTTTAGTTTAACGTTTCCGATTTGAATTACATGAGAAACTATATAAATATCTAGATGTTCCAAAAGCTTTTTAGCGACTGCTCCTGCTGCCACGCGAGCTGCAGTTTCTCTTGCTGAAGCCCTCTCTAGAACATCTCGGGCATCAGAAAATCCATATTTTATCATTCCAGGTAAATCTGCGTGTCCGGGGCGCGGTTCTGTAAGAAGTTTACCTGATGATCCTTTAGATACTGACATCTCTTTTTCCCATTTGGACCACTCGGTATTTCGAATCTGAATTGAAATCGGTGAGCCTAAAGTTCGACCGAATCTTACACCTGAAATAATTTCAACTTCATCTTTCTCAAAACGCATCCTAGGACCCCGACCAAATCCCAACCTACGTCGCGACAGTTCAGAAGAGATAGTTTCCGATGAAATTTCTAATCCAGACGGCATTCCGTCGATAACCACCACTAATGCTTTACCGTGAGACTCCCCTGCTGTTAGAAATCGAAACAAATCTAGCCTTCTCTAATTCTGTTCGACCGCTTTTTTTAAGTGTTCTACAATATTTGCCTTCACCAATTCATCACTCACACGCAAAGCATTCGAAATTGCTTTTGCCGATGATGAACCATGACTTATTATTGATATACCGTCGATTCCAAGCAACATTGCTCCCCCAGTAGTTTCTGGATCCAACTCTTCTGCAATTGGTAGCAAGTAATTGAGCAAAACATCTTGCGCTTTTTTCGTCTCGTCATTAGTGTTCATAACACCTAGCAACATCTTCATAAAAAACTTCAGGGAACCTTCCAATGTTTTTAGAGCTACGTTTCCCGTAAATCCGTCAGTTACCACTACGTCAGCAACTGCTTCAAGTAGGTCACGACCTTCGACATTTCCTATAAATTCAAAAGAGTTAGATGACAAATCGACAAGCTTTTTATGGGTTTCTTTTATCAGAGGGGATCCCTTTGTGGACTCTTCTCCGATTGACAATAAGGCAACTTTCGGCTTTTCAATATTATATCTAATTGAAGAATAGACTGCACCCATTTGTGCGAACTGTACTAGCCAATCACTTTGACATTCCGCATTAGCTCCAGAATCCAGCATAACTGTAGGATGGTGGCCCACCATGGGAATAGTTGTTGCGATCGCTGGTCTTGAAACACCTTTAATCCTGCCAATTTTAAAAAGTGCTGCTGCCATTGCCGCCCCAGTGTTACCCGCAGAAATGGTTGCCGTGCACTTCCCCTGACTAACTAAATCTGCGCACCTCGAAAGAGAAGAATCCTTCTTATTTCTTACAGATTTTGCAGGATCATCATCCATAGAGATAACCTCACTTGCATGATACACTGGAAGAGAAACGTCATTGAATTCAGAAATCTTTGTCTTATCCCCAACTAGTAAACTCCGAATGGAATAATCTGCCAGTGCTTTTTTTGCACCCAATACAATTTCTTTAGGCGCAAAATCACCACCCATCGCATCCAGCGCAATTAGCCCGCCTTCGATACTATCTGCCACTAGTCAATCTCAACGGCAACTCTGCCTTTGTACCACCCACATTTTGGACACACAACGTGAGGGGTCTTTATGGCGCTGCAATTAGGGCAGACACTTTTAGATGGAGCTTCCAGCTTCCAATTGCTAGCCCTTCTACTCCTGGATTTAGATTTTGAAGTTTTTCTTTTAGGAACCGCCATTAAAACAACCTTTATCTTCGAATTAAACGAATTTAATATTCAATATACAATTATACAGCCTATTAATACCTCGTCTGATCTAAAATCTGTTCTAAGTGGTCGAATAGTAAGGATTTATAAACTAACAGCTGCAACTTCCCATGTTTAAATTAACGCCACATACCTGACAAAGACCTTTACAAGTTACTTTGCAAAGTGGGATTAAGGGCAGTTCAACGATTAGCAACTCGGACACTAGGGGAATAAAATTAATTTTATCACCAATAAGCTCATATTCGGTTTCTATATCGGGATCAGTTACGAAAAGCTCTTTAAAATCTATCTGCATTCCTACTGATGCGTGTTCAAGGCATCTTGAACACTCTCCGTCCCAAAAGGACCTTACCGTACCTTGGCAAATAACGCCACGGCGAATTCGCTCTATAACAACTAAAACTAATATATCTCTGTCGGGCAAGACAGCACAATTGCGACTTTCGATTCCAGAAATATTTCCTTTTAAATTTAAATCAATCCTGTCGACGGATTGATTTAGTAGTTTGCCTATGTCTACAGTAAATGGGGATTTTAAGTTCATCGCATTTCACCTAAAGGTAACTGTTTAAACCGACCGATCAGGAATATTGAAACCATTACAACAATTTTATCTACTCTAAAACACCATGTTTCAAGCCTCGTTAAGTAGAACTAGTGTACAAGAAATCACTAATACAGGTTTACTAGGCAAATTTAAAACAACTGTTATATAACAAAACTTCATTATTCGTAAGATCCCCAAAGCCTAGTAAAACCATAGTGCAAAGAAATTTGGTTTAAAAGACATAAAGTCACCAGATCAACTTCACAAAAAATTAAACCAACTGGATAAACAACCCGGCGACAACCCATTAAGTATGAATCACCGGCAAAAAAAGTACCTAAGTAGTAATAAAGCGTAGAGCAAAATTTAAGAGTCAATTCTATGACAGGAAATCCAAACTACATTGAACCGAGAAAGATTTAAACCAGCGATACGACACCAAAAAGATCTGAGGTTTCCTAAGGTCATCTACACAAACAGTTTGTCAAAGCAAGATTCTCAAGTTATATACCGCATGTAACACTTTTAAAGTAATAATAAAGAAAATCTCAATAAATTAGGATTACATTATATAGAATAACCAATAAGGACAAATATTCACGATTGTCATTAACTTATATTAAGATGATATTATTAACCCCACCCAAACCTAATTTGTTGCTATCGCTCCCAATCTACTTCCAGTAAATACCTAGACTATGTATGATTGAATAATAGTAATTAGCTTCATCATTCGTATCAGAATTAAAGTCAACTTATTTATTTGATAGTAGACTTTAAATTAAGAGTGCAAGGTTGCCCTAGCGTCTGTAATTTACAACTATTAAAATATTTTTGTGAATCAAAGCATCAAAGTAATCGGAGTTGGAAAAAATATTCATCTGAAGGACTCTGCGAGCCCACAGCGGATAACAAGTTCTGTGGTATTAGATGCCCTTAAAGATGCATCTATCGATTTTAACGAAATAGACGAACTCTATTTTTCGAACATGATGGGTGATATTCTGTGTGGCGTACCATCGATGATCGGGCAGTTTTGGTTAACAGATGTGGAATTATATGGAACGCCTGTAATCAATGTGGACAATGCATGCGCTGGAGGCTCATCTGCACTAGCTTTAGCGACAGCCAGTGCGAAAACGGAGCCAAAAACCGTAATGGTAGTGGGAGTCGAAAAAATGCGTGGATTTGAATCCCAATACGTACAAGATTCTATAGAACAAGGAATTCTAAAAACGCAGCGACTAGGACTAAAAGAGAAAGTCAACTCTAGCGTCTATTCTAAAAGTTTGACAATAAATATGAATGCAGACTGGGCTATGGAGCAAATAACTCAACGTGGAACTACAGTAAGACAATTTGCTAGTTGCGCTCTTAAAGCACATAAGCATGCGTCTTTGTCAATTGGACAAACTCCACTGCAATTAACCGTTGAAGATGTTCTAAATTCCCGAGTAATTTCGCCACCGTTAACAAGGTTGATGTGTTCAACTTTTGTAGATGGTGCAGCTGCTATAGTAATTTCAAGCAAATCAGATTTTAAAGGTCCTATCATAATGGAAAGTTTAATTGAAGGTTCTGTCTATGACTTAAACTATCATCAACAGTTGACAAAAACAGCAACGAAGTTCTGGAACCAAGTTAGTTTGCAACCAGCAGATATTGATGTGGTAGAACTGCATGATGCCACTAGCCCTGAAGAGCTTTTTGAACTTGAGTGCTTAGGTTTTTTTAAGCCCGGAGAAGCCGGAATCGCTACGGAAAGAGGAGATACATCTTTAGGGGGTAAAAAAGTTGCAGTAAACCTAAGTGGAGGTAGAGTCGGTGGAGGTCACCCTCTTGGAGCAACGGGATTAATTCAAATCATAGAACTAGTGGAACAACTTAGGGGAACAGCAACTAACAGACAATTGAATAACCCGAGGTTTGGAGTGTCGGTCAATATAGGTGGAGTCATAAACGACAGTGTTGCGTGTTTAACAATTCACTTATTGAGTGCATTTAGATAGCGTATTAATTAAAACTTCAATAACTTTCACCGAACTGATCTGCATTCCAAATTAGCTTTAATTTATAGCAATCTATTTCTCACGATACTTTATTTCGATGACTTTCAAAATTTATTTAAATTTGTTGCACAGATTTTAACAGGACCATAGACGCAAAATCAGGCTCTTCGTAAATCTGCCCACCAAGGGTTAAACAAACTCCGAATCTCGCATTTGGACGTTGCCTTAATTTGGCAGATCCTCTAAGTTGATGGGTCGTTTCAACTACCTGAAGAACTCCAGTTGCTCCAATAGGAAACCCACCCCCGACTAAGCCACCTGATGGATTAACATAAATTTTTCCAGTTAAATCTGTTTCCCCTGAAATTGTGGCAAAACCAGCCTCTCCCTCCTTAAAAAACCCCATGCATTCAAGTTGATACAACTGATCAACACTAGTAAAGTCACATAATTCTACGACATCAATTTCGTCGGGCCCGATGCTCATTTTCTCCCACCATGAACTTGAAAATTGTTTTAAATTACTTAAAGAACCTGTCTCTTGAATTCCGCTTTTAAGTTGCACCCCGTAAATTTCAGGAGACGAATTCTGTTTAATATTTGACAATACTAAAGCTGCTGCACCATCGGCAAACGATGCACACATCAACTTAGTAAAAGGATAGCTGATCTCTGGAGAACATAAGATTTCTTCTTTAGAATACAAAGGTCGGGAATTAGATTGCAACAAAGCTGCGTTTTTATAGTTTTTTTCTGCTACAACTGCAAAGTGTTCCACAGGTGTTCCCTGATGTAGCATTTCTCTGGCAACACGTAGTGAATTTTGAGGGATTTGTATCGTCGTTTGAAAACTTGTGTCACAACCTAATGCGTTTTTTGAGTTGGTAGCATCAAGAGCCAATTTTGGTTCCATAATCTTGTTCAGGTCAGTCAAATTTCTGCCAGCCATCTTTTCTGCCCCGATGACCAAAACTGGTCGCTCATGCGCTAATACCCAGTTTCTACCCATGGCGACTGCTGTGGCACCACCTGCACCGGCGTTTTCGATATTAAATATTGGCACACGTTCTGGTCTCAAAGCATAAAGCCATGCCTGACCACGTATGGATGCCTGGCCATCTAGTATACCGCTTAACGAATTAGAAAAGAAAATTGCAGATATTTCATCTAAACCCAACCCGGCGTCGCTAAGTGCATTAGTTGCAACTTCACAAACTAAATCCTCGATACTTAATGATCGATCCATCGACAATGAAGATCCCACACCATTAACATAAGCTTCGTCAGACAAAATAACCTCTCTTAGATAACGATCTTCGATTGCAATCCCCTACATACTGAAGTCAGAACAATAAAAACTTACAATCTCAGTTAAATCATCGCAGCATTTTATTATTCAATTTAGCACCACATTCATTCGTACTATTTATAACTCTAATAAATCTCTTGATATCAGCGGTAGTCAGTAACTACAAATTGACTTTTCTCGTTAACAACCTAGACTCCCATTTGAAATTTCCCCATTTGAAATTTCATTGTGTCGATCGAAGATATTGTAAAAGTTCGAGGACATTTTTCGTAAATATTTTCAATTCATAATTTTAAGTCTGGTCATGGTGAGATGTAATGTCATCTAATTTTTACACCATCAACAAGACGGTGGAACTACCATCTTCGTATTGGATCTGTTATAACTCTAAATCTTGTCATCTGTCTAAATCTTGATCAAAAAACTTGTCTTCGGCAGGCGTACCGACTCGGGTCTGACCAAAATCTGTATTTTCTTTCACTATCTCTTTAGGCTTAAGCTGAAGTCTGTCTCTTCCCGCTTTAACCGTTTTCGAAATATCTTCAAGAGCTATTTCAAATGCTGCAAGTTTCCTGTCACAATAATCTTCGGCCTCATGCTTAAGTTTCCTAGCCAACGCATCGGCTTCTTCAACTGTTTTATTAGCAATTTTTTTTGCCTGTCGAACGATTTCTGTTCGTTGAGCCATTCTCTCTGCCTGTACCCTAGCTTCTTCTAATATTCCATCAGCATCCCGCTTAGCTTTTTCAATAAATTCCTGACCTTCCTTAAGAAGCCACCTAGCAGATCGGAGTTCATCTGGAAGCTGGGCTTTAATGTCTTCTAAAATCTCAAGCATTTCATCTCTGGCTACAATAATAGAAGACGATAAAGGCATAGACCTTGCACTTGCCACAAGTCTTATAGATTCTTCAATCAATTCAAAAATATCAGATGGTCTATCTCGTGGTGAATCATCTTCTAAATTCTCCATCTCCTCGTCTTTGTAGATGTCGAACAATTCGCCATTTTCATCATCTGAGCTCATTGTAAATACTCCTAAATTTTCTAAAAGTTTATATTCTTATATTAAAGTTGATACTTCTCATCTAATTTCATTGCAACTGGACTAGGAACTAGGTCTGCAACTGATCCACCATATGCCGAAACTTCACGCAACAATTTTGAAGCTAGAAAGGAATATTTGGAGCTAGTCGGTATGAAAAGAGTTTCTATACCGGACAACTTGTTATTCATCTGTGCCATTTGCAACTCATTTTCAAAATCAGATACCGCGCGTAGCCCTCGAATGATAACTTGAGCCCCGACTTCTTTTGCCACAACCACCACCAAGGTAGAAATCGAAACAATTTTAACATTATTTAGATGAGTGACAGAATCAGCTATCATGTTTTGGCGTTCTTCCATAGAAAAAAGTGGATTAGATTTTTGAGGATTTCTGACTGCCGCCACAACGACGGTATCAAATAAACCTGCGGCACGTTCAACGATTTCCAAATGCCCATTATGGAATGGATCAAACGATCCTGGATATAACGCAACAATTTCTGACATAAATTTCCTTATTAATTTCAGCTACAATCTACAATAGTAGTTGCAAACCACCTACATTTAATTTGTTTAACCTAGATCCACCGAAAAATCATTAGTAATACTAAAATTATCAAAAAATGACTGTGTCGTATTGGGAAATTCAGTTTTGGTATATAACTGTTGAAATTGGT
>JAJYVQ010000054.1 GCA_021791915.1 Actinomycetes bacterium
GAGTCGACATTATCTGAGTCGACATTATCTAAATTGTGATTAAATTTGTCTTGAAGTATTTCACAAATATCTTCTGTCGATATGGACTCTAACTTATCTGGTGTTCCGTTGTCTACTACGGTAATTGCAGAGACCCCACAACTTAAAAGGTCTTTTAATAGAGATATGGTAAAACTCTTTTCACCATATTCAACCAAAACGGCATGAACTGGATTTAGGCTCATATCTTAAGAAAGTTTCTTAATTACTTCAACCAAAGTATCGTGCCAATCAGGCAACAATTCAATTCCCATCATCTTAAGAGCACTGTTCTTTAGAACTGAGTTCATAGGTCTCGGAGCTGGCCTTGGAGGATTTAAGTCAACCGTTTTAATCGGAACTACCCGAGACTCATCGGCTCCCGCCACCTTCATTATTTCTTTCACAAAATCGTACCAAGTGGTCGGATTCTGGTTTGTAACGTGGAACCTGCCAGGTACTTTATTTAGTCCCAATTCAATGAGTTTAATAGCCAAGTCACTAGTAAATGTAGGACATCCATGTTGATCGTCCACAAATTTCAATTCATTCGTGCCATCTTTAAGACCTAGGACGGTTTTAACCATATTTGATCCAAACTGACCGCAAACCCATGAAGTTCTTGCAATAGTATCGCCCGGCCTTAACTCCAGTTCTCCTGCTAACTTTGACTTACCATAAACCGACAGTGGATTTGGTCTGTCCCACTCCAAATAAGGTACGTGTGACGTTCCATCAAAAACATAGTCCGTAGAAACATATACCAAATGTGAGTTATATCGACTACAACCTTCTACTATGTTTCTAGTTCCAATCGCATTAATTTTGTAGGCTAATTCCGGTTCCGATTCGGCTTTGTCAACTGCAGTGTATGCTGCACCGTGGATTACAATATCTGGTAAAACTTGGTCAAATAATTCCAATACCACTGTACGATTAGTAATATCGGCATTGTGAATATCAATTCCGATTGTTTCAATATTTTTTAAAGATTCCAACCGCAACAAAAGATCAGTGCCAAGCTGACCTTTGGAGCCTGTCACCATTACTTTTGTAGTACTTTTATCTGGCGGCACTGTTCCAAGCTGTATCTTCAGCTACTGGAGCCCGATCTAAAAGCGGTTCCCACCATTGACGGTTGTTTACGTACCACTCTACGGTTTCTTTTAGTCCTGTTTCAAACTCATATTGGGGTTTCCATCCGAGTTGATCACGAATCTTAGAGGAGTCCAATAGATATCTTCTGTCATGGCCAGGTCGGTCTGGAACAATCGTTTTATACGATTCTGGCTTTCCTAATGCTTCTAATACTCTATCTGCAATCTCAACTATTGATGCTTCCCTGCCAGATCCTACGTGGTATGTCTCACCTACGCTACCTTTTTTAAGAACAAGGTCGATAGCGCTGCAGTGATCCAAGACATGCAACCACTCTCTTTTGTTCTGAGTCGAAGCGTAAAGCGGAATAGTCTGATCATTCATAGCTTTAGTGGTAAAAACTGGTATAACTTTTTCAGGAAACTGATATTGCCCATAGTTATTACAGCAGTTAGTTATGCTAATTGGTAGATTAAAGGTTTCACCATAAGATCTTACGACATGGTCTCCACCCGCTTTAGAGGCATTGTACGGAGTCCGAGGCCTATATGGAGACGTTTCGGAAAACATTTCGTCAGAATCCAAATCCAAATCCCCATAAACTTCACATGTGGAAATATGATGAAATCTCTCCACGCCCACCCGTCTGGCCGCTTCGCAGAGTGACTGAGTACCCAATACATTTGTTCTAAAGAATCTTGCAGGATCCAATATCGCAAGCGAATTATGAGATTCGGCGGCAAAATTTACTATAACATCAATCGAATGTTGACTCAAAATTTCTTCGCACTTATCTAGATCAATAATATCTGCTTTATAAAATGTTATCTTTTCTTTAATGTCATCCAGATTCGGCAAATTTCCTGCATAGGTCAGTGCATCTAATACTACAACGCTATCATTAGGGTATTTTTCAACCCAATAGCGAGTAAAGTTAGATCCTATAAACCCTGCTCCACCTGTTATTAATATATTCACAATTATTAAATAATAGTTCAAAATTAACTAAATAGTGAACATTTGTCAGCCAAGTGTTCACTAAAATGTTAAAAATCGTTACTGAGCCTTTAACTTATTCAATAAACCACCTTTTTAAAGTTGCCGCTCTTCTCTTAGATGTACTACGTCACCAGCAGCTACAGTCTTAATGCAAACTTCGGTTTCGACCAACAGTTCTCCTTGGTTGGTAATATCGCTTGCAATTCCATAGAGAATTTCGCCGTCATCTAGGTATACCTTCACCTTTTTATTTAGTGTTACGCACTTTCGTTTAAAATTGTTAAAAAACTGATATAAACCGCCATTTTCGATAAGTTCTAGGTTGCTCCTAAATTTCTTCACAATTTCATTCGCCAAAAGTGGTACATATAAAGTATTTAAAGCTGAATCAAAACAGTTGAAACTATTCTCCAATTTTTCTTTATCGTATTCAGTATTTTTTAATTCGACAGCATCAGACATTAGACTATAAGATTTTGGGCCGTCAGTTTGTTGTTTGGATTTTTCCTCGAGAATTTCATCTAACGAAATGGGTTCCAAAAAAATACAATCTTCATCAAATTCACCGTCTCTAAAAGACAAATAAGGTTTTAAGCCACTAACTTCAGATTTCGACTTATCAACTGCTTCTGCTTGACCAGTAGTAATATCGCATGCATCTATATTTCCATTTTCAATAATAAGTTTCAACAGGTTTAAGCCGACACCGACGATGACATAGTCCACAGTTCCATTAGAGCTGATACTAGATTCAGATAAGATACCACAAATCTTCTTATATTTATTCTCATTGTATTTATTTTGTGTGGCTAAATTAGGTTGAGTGAATTGATTCAGCTCAAATATTACATCGTTGGGCCATTTTATACTTAGCTCAATTGAAAAACAGTCTTCAACTACCTCACAAACAGCCAAAGACATTGCTGCGTTCAACCAATTTAATGCTTCGAGATTGATAGATTTCATTATCGTACTCATTAGCAACGCCTGATCCTTCTGCGATATCCAACTTCTAGACCTTCTTCCTTTCCCTGAAAGTTGCTCTCGTGCAATTACAACAAATCCATCAGGTAGCTGATGGCTCAACCTCTTAAGGTACTCATTTGTCGAATCAGTCTTATCTATTACAGCCAGATAAATAGGATCTAACTCCGATAGCCTGTAAAGAGCTTCTAAATTATCTAAGTTAACTGGGTCCCAACAAAATAACTCATCTGAGCTCTCATCCGTTTTGCACGCTAGCTTCTCGGGAGATACCATTGTTTTAGGGTCAAGATCAGACGTAAAGTTAATTAGACCAATACTAGCTATCAATTTCTTTGGATCTAAATCTTCGAAATTTAAGTCTTCAAAATTAAAATTTATTTTCATTGTCTTATGCGTAGTTACCGTTAAAGGTATTGAACCTACTATCTCATAATAAGTTATTTTTTTGCATCTCCGAACCTAAATGTGAGATTAACAATAATCTAACTAATTAACTTCTTTAAGTATGTCAATTACAATTTTACTTTTGAGAACATAAGCAGGTTATTGACTAACCATTCACTTATAAAGACCTTATGAAGATGCATATCCAGTGCTTAACCAACCCAACTTTTTTCATAGCAACAAAGACTTTTTTGGTTCTATAACAAAGCCTGCTCTTCTTACCAAATAAATGCTAGAAACGTACAAAAAGTTGCCTTTACTCGACCAAAATTAGTTAAGTAGCTTAAGGAATCAGGTGTATAAAAGTCCAGGTAGTGGGTCATGTAGAATAGATTAGACACTTTAGCTGTCTACAAATCAATTTTTAATTAATTTATACATTTGAATTATTAACTGAGATTTTACTAGCTAACTGAACATAGAAGAAAGGCTCAACAGCGTGTTCAAAAAAGTACTGATTGCCAATAGGGGAGAGATTGCCGTTAGGGTAATTCGATCGTGCAAAGAAATGGGAATTAAAACCGTTGCCATTTATTCAGAATTAGATTCTAACTCGCTTCACGTAAGATTAGCAGATGAGGCATACGCCTTAGGCGGAAAAACTGCGACCGAAAGTTACCTGAATACTGATGCGATATTAAACGTGATTAAAAAGTCGAAGGCGGAAGCTGTTCATCCAGGTTACGGGTTTTTTTCCGAAAATACTGATTTCGCTCGAGCAATTACTGATTTAGGAGTAGTTTTTGTCGGTCCGCCTCCAGAAGCAATCGAAATTATGGGTGATAAAATTAGCTCCAGAATTGCAGCTGAAAAAGCCGGAGTTGCTGGAGTCCCTGGGAGATCAGAATCCGTTAAAGATCCTAGTGAAATCGAAGCCTTCGGCAAAGAGTTCGGTTATCCTGTTGCTATTAAGGCAGCTTACGGTGGTGGCGGTCGCGGTATGAAAGTAGTCAACTCAAAGAAAGAAGTTAAAGAGGCGATGGAATCGGCCCAACGGGAAGCTTTGGGAGCTTTTGGACGAGATGAAATCTATTTGGAAAAATATTTAGACTGGCCAAGACATATCGAGATGCAGATCTTCGCAGATACTTTCGGAAATGCAGTATGGCTGGGCGAAAGAGACTGTTCAGTACAAAGGCGTCATCAAAAATTGATCGAAGAAAGCCCTGCTCCAGACTTCGACGATAAGATACGTCAAAAAATGGGAGAATCAGCGGTTGCGGTTGCCAAAGCCTGCGGTTACGTAAACGCTGGTACGGTGGAATTTTTATATCAGGACGGTGAATTCTACTTTTTAGAAATGAATACCAGACTTCAAGTGGAACATCCTGTGACTGAAGCTGTGGTTGGAATGGATTTAGTTAAACTCCAACTTAAAATTGCATCCGGCGAGCCTTTAGGATTTAGCCAAGAAGATATTCAAAGGAAAGGTCACTCGTTCGAATGTCGAATAAACGCAGAAGATGCCGCCGGTGGGAAGTTCTTGCCCGCTCCAGGACCTATTACAAAACTTGTTCCTCCAGGAGGATACGGAGTAAGACTGGACGCAGGTTACGAATCTGGTGACAACGTTTCTCAATTTTATGACAATCTCATCGCAAAGTTAATTACTTGGGGATCAGATCGCGAAGAAGCCAGATTGAGAATGCTTAGAGCTTTAAGTGAACTTAAGATCGAAGGCACTGCAACAGTTATAGATGCGCAGAAACTAATACTTCAGGAGCCAGACTTCATTAAAGCAGTCCATTCTACCAGGTGGCTTGAATCAAAAGTAGACCTTTCTGCTTTAACTGCCCAATCTTTCGAAAATAAAGAAACTTCGACTTCAACCAATGCTACTACTATAGTAAGCGAAGTAAACGGGAAAAGATTTGAAGTAAAACTGTACATACCAGAAGGTCTTGCAATGGAAACAAAAGGATCGAATTCTGCAGTAAAAAGTAAACCTAGATCTAGAACTCAACAAGGTGCTATTAAAACTGTAGCCAGCGGGCATATTGCTGTTCCCATGCAGGGAACGGTTGTAAAAATTCACGTTGCAAAAGGAGATATTGTTAAAGCTGGTGATACAGTAATAACTTTGGAAGCAATGAAGATGGAAAATGCGATCTCATCAGATATAGACGGAGTAGTAAAGGAGATAAAAGTAAAAAACAAAGACGCCGTTTCTCCTGGTGATGTCATAGCTATTATTGAGTAAAATACTGAGTATAGCTATAAAATTGAAACGGATATTATTTATATTTAGCTACTTACTTTCTATCTCAAACTTAAACAATAAACTTGGAAAATAATCAAGTGAGTTCAAAAAACTTAGATCATTATTTTAAACTATTAGAAGAAAGTTACACCTATTTCGAAAACGATTTAATTGAACTTTCTCACTTAATTCACTCAAATCCAGAACTTGCTTTTAACGAATTTAAAGCTGTTAAAAACTGTCTAGCTACTTTGTTAAAACATGGACTTAAAGGTGAATGTGACGTCTACGATCTCCCTACCGCCATTGAATTAAAGATAGGTAAGGGCATTACAAAAGTTGCCATATGTGCAGAATATGATGCCTTACCAGAAATAGGTCACGCATGTGGCCACAATATAATTGCAGCAGCAGCAGTAGGAGCGGTACTTTTGTTAAAAGATCTGACGGATGAACTTAACTTAAGTGTGACTTTCTTGGGAACCCCTGGTGAAGAAGGTGGGGGAGGAAAAATCCTGATGATGGAACGAGGAGCTTTCGATAATATCGATGCAGCTATGATGATTCATCCAGCTCCAATTGATTCCTGGGAGATGAAGTGCAGGGCAATTGACCAATACAGCGTAAGTTTTAGAGGGAAGGCTTCCCATGCCTCGTCGGCACCAGAATTGGGAAAAAATGCTTTAGATGCTCAAGTTTTATCCCAAGTAGCAATAGGGCTTCTCAGACAGCAACTCAATCAAGGCGACCAGATACATGGAATCATAACTCACGGCGGTGATGCGGCAAACGTAATACCTGAGTTTACAAGTTCAATGTATTACTTACGAGCCCCCACTGTAGAAAAGCTGGAACTACTTAAGCCAAAAGTATTTGACTGCTTCACAGGCGCTGCAATTGCAACTCAAACAGAAGTTGAGATAACTTCCACAGCTCCAGTCTATAGTGAATTTAAAACTGATGGTGGTCTACTATCACATTTTAAAAAAGCAGCTAGTTTTATTGGGTTGAACAAAGCAGATATTAATGATGTAGGACTGTCTGCTTCTACGGATATGGCAAACATCTCCCTTAAAGTACCCTCAATCCATCCCTTAATCGGGATCGACTCACATGGCTCGGTTAATCACCAAAATGAATTTGCGGCGGCCTGTGTGGGACAAAGCGCAAACGCAGCTATTAAAAAGGGAGCAGTCTCAATGGCGTTGACCGCAATTTCTAGAGCAATGGAAACTTCTAAATAGCATTTTTAAGACACTACATCAAATTTTTATCCATTATTAATTTTTTATCCATTATTAATTAACTCTAGCCATAAACACATTTTGTGCCAGGTATACAGATATATTTGTGTAGTAGCTAAAACCACAAAACGACGTAACTGTCTAACTACCGGGCTTAAATTCTCCAAATACCGAACGTAAAATATCTGAAACTTCACCTAAAGTAGCCTTATTTGCAAGTGCCGCTTTCATCGGAAGCAGTAAGTTTTGAGTACCTTTTGCCGCCAATTCTATATCAGCTAAAAGTGATTTAACCAAAGCGTTATCTCTTGTTTGCCTAACGTTTTTGGTACGTTTAATTTGATTTTCCTGCAAAACCGGATCTATTGGAAAAACTTCAGTTTTGTCGTTAGTAACCTCTGTGAATTTATTGACTGAAACGACGATTTTTTCTTCATTATCTATAGCTTTAGCATAGCTGTAAGCAGCTTTTTCAATTTCATCTTGCATATATCCTGATTCAATAGCAACTACTGAACCGCCCATTTCATCTATTTTGTCTAAATATTTGTATGCCTGAGTCTCAACTTCATTAGTCAGACTTTCGACAAAATAAGATCCTCCGAGCGGATCAACGGAGTCAGTCACGCCAGATTCATATGCAATTATTTGCTGGGTTCTAAGTGCAATCTTTGCCGCTCTTTCAGTTGGAAGCCCAAGTGCTTCATCAAATCCATTAGTGTGAAGACTTTGCGTTCCCCCTAAAACTGCGGCCAAACTTTGAATAGCTACTCTTATAATATTATTTTCAGGTTGCTGTGCGGTCAAAGTAGACCCGCCAGTCTGAGTATGAAACCTCATCTTTAATGACTTAGAATCTTTAGCATTAAAACGATTCTTCATAATATTGGCCCACATCCTTCTAGCTGCCCTATACTTTGCCACTTCTTCAAATAAATTATTGTGAGCATTCCAAAAAAAGCTTAGTCTAGGTGCAAAATCGTCAATTTTAAGACCAGCACTTAAAGCAGCTTCCACGTAAGAAATACCATTTGCAATAGTAAATGCAATTTCTTGGACAGCTGTCGAACCTGCTTCTCGAATGTGGTAACCGGAGATAGAAATAGTGTTCCAGTTCGGTATGTATCTATTACAGTACTCAAACGTATCGGTGATAAGCCTCATGGATTGACGGGGGGGATAAATATACGTACCCCTAGCAGCGTATTCCTTTAATATATCATTCTGGATAGTTCCATTCAACTTATCAGGAGATATACCATTTTCTTCGGCAGTGA
This sequence comes from Actinomycetes bacterium, assembly GCA_021791915.1. Lineage (GTDB taxonomy): Bacteria > Actinomycetota > Acidimicrobiia > Acidimicrobiales > JABEUL01 > JAJZNL01. Next base: position 8,268 of record JAJYVQ010000054.1, read on the forward strand.
TTTCATAAAGCAACAGCAATATAGCAGCTGTGGCATTTATGGTCATCGAAGTTGAAACCTTATCTAAAGGCAACCCTGCCATCAGTAGCTTCATATCTTCGATAGAATCGATTGCAACTCCGACTTTACCAACTTCACCATCACTTCGAGGATGATCAGAATCGTAACCCATCTGAGTAGGTAGATCAAATGCACAAGACAACCCAGTTTGTCCAGCATTTAAAAGAAAGTGAAATCTTTCGTTGGTAGCTTCTGCAGTTCCAAACCCTGCATATTGACGCATAGTCCAAAACCGTCCCCGATACATATCTTTTTGAACACCCCGAGTATACGGAAAACTTCCCGGTTCTCCCAAATACGCCTCTGAATCAAAATCAGTTAAATCATTTTCGCTATAAAACGGATTAATCTCAATCCCCGAATCTGTAAAATAATGCTTTTCTTCCTGCATGTTTAATTATCCTTTAATCGAAGGTGTTGTTAATTTTCCCAAGACAACAAATTGTACTTCTATTCAATTTTATTGCATTAGTTTTTGATTAATTTGCGAACTGTCCCATTCGGTAGTTAAATACTGTAGTTAAATACTGAAGATAAAATAAGGGCTTATAATTCCAATATTTGATCTCAAATGTAGCCCGAATTGATCTTAGGTAACATATTAATTATTGTCAATTTATATACCCAGTTATTGTCAATTTATATACCCAGAGAAGAAAAAGATTTCTTAATATTCTTATTAGACATAGAAACCTTTTAAAGTTAGAGACTTCACAGATTAAATTACTACTAACGACAATTTAAAAAGCTAGCTACGGCTATATTGTCTGAATTGCTGAAAAAATAATTATCGTGATTTGCAAGTCGCTAGCCTATACCAGCTGATTTAATGCCAAACTTTCACCTAAACAAAAACTGAATTTATGCAATCTAAATAATATTCAATCTCTTAGGATAATAATTTTTAGTTTGAGACTTGCTTACTTAGCGATATGTGGCATACAAAGCTCATCGTATTCGGCGATTACGATGTCGTCTGGACTTCCTGAACATGTAGGACAGTTCGGATCCCTTCTAACTTTGAAAGTTCTAAACTGCTGTTCCAGTGAATCGTATGCCATCAGTCTACCTACCAAAGGATCTCCCAAACCGATCAAAAGTTTAATTGCTTCAATTGCCTGTAACGATCCTATGATACCGCATAAGACTCCCAACACTCCCGCTTCAGCACACGATGGTGCTAACTCTGCGGGAGGCGGTTCTGGAACTAAACATCTGTAACATGGACCGTCCCAAGGTTTAAAAACAGTAACTTGCCCTTCAAATCTAAATATAGACCCGTGAACAACTGGAATATTTTTAATTAATGATGCGTCATTTACTAAATATCTAGTCGGAAAATTGTCTGTTCCGTCTACGATAACATCGTATCCATCGATAATATCTAATATATTGTCGGCTCCGAGTCTCACGTCGTATGTAACTACATTAACATCTGGATTTAATTGAGAAAGAGTTTTCTTTGCCGAATCTACCTTTCTCTCACCTATTCGGTCCATATTGTGTAGTATCTGCCTCTGTAGGTTAGATGCATCAACCACGTCCATATCTATGACACCAATGGTCCCAACACCTGCTGCAGCTAAGTACATAGATGACGGTGATCCAAGTCCCCCTGCACCTAACATTAAGACTTTAGATTCCAAAAGTTTCTGCTGACCCGCCTCTCCGACTTCAGGTAACAAAAGGTGTCTATGATACCTATTTCTTTGCTCTGGAGTTAATACAGCAGGAATCTTCCACGGAAGACCTGAATCTTTCCACTTATTGAATCCTCCAATCATAGAATAAACCTTAGAATAACCCATCTCCTGCAAAGTTTTTGCTGCCAAAGCAGATCTAACTCCACCGGCACAGTAAACGACTATCGGAATGTCTTTATCTGTGACCCTAGATTCTAATTGTAATTCTAGAAATCCTCTTGGAATATGTATCGCATTCGGAATCGCACCTTGCTCATGCTCATCAGCTTCTCTTACGTCTAGAAAGAGAGCTTCTTCCAACATATGCTCGCATTCCTTACATCCAACTTCAGATATAGATGCACGAGCTTTTGAGAGTATTTCCCTACTAGATGCCATATTAATTAATTCCTTTCAAATCGATTTATTTTTAAACAGAATATAACTGATAAATATTTCGAAATATCAAATCTTTTCCTCAGTTTAAGGTATTTTACTGCTTTTGAATATATTTTAGCTTGAGAAGAATAAATAGCTGACAAAATTAGTCAGAATTTGAAAAATCCGCCTACCTTGATAATTTTAACGTAATCGACTTTAAAGATTCATATTTTAAATACTCGACCATTCAGAGTGGCTTTCATCTTTTTTTATATTTTTAAAATATTGAAAGTTGTCTTACGAACTACTGGGAATATATTATGACAACACTATCTCCTGTTAATATTAGGCTATGGACCTAGATTACATAATGAAAACCCGTAAGATGACACGGAGATTTAAAGACACACCTCTAGAAGACTCTGTTATTGAAGAACTGCTTAAATCTGTTCGGTTTTCTCCTTCAGCGGGACATGCTCAAGGTTTTAGATTTTTGGTACTTACTGATTTCTTTGCCAGAATCAAATTCTTTGAAATAACTTGTGACAAAGAATGGCTAAATACTGATAAAGCAAAACAACTGATAAAAGCGCCAGTTATCATTATTCCTTTTGCATTAAAACGAAGCTATATTGACCGATATAATCAACAGGACAAACTGAATTCTCATATGAACCGTAACTTTATGGAATCACAAAGTACTCCTTTTTGGATTACCGATTTAGCATTTGCAGTTATGCTACTTTTATTAAAGGCTCAAGACTTAAGTCTTGGTGCGCTTTTTTTTGCTATTCATAACAATGAACATGACCTAAAAGAACAATTTGGGATCCCATCAGATGCTGATCTGATCGGCACACTTGCTGTCGGGTATAAAAATGAGACTCAATATCGAAAGCCAAGAAAATCTCTTGGAATAAATGACCTCATTAAATTTAATACATGGAAGTAAATTCTCGTGCTTCCACTTTAAACAAACAAGCACCGACTTTACAAAACAGTTGTTGGTGTCTTTGAAATAAAACGTTCAGCAACTTTAGACAATTTTTGCAAGTGTTACAATTTGGAAGTCGGGAACTCTTGGTGGAAAGTTAGCTTCGCTACAGAATAACACTAACTGGATGATAAAAGCACTTCAAATTAAAACATCGTGTATAAGAGACAACAGTTTTATACATTATAAGTGAGGCAGACTATTTTTTATATGTTTTTTGTAAATTGCCAGTAGCCTACCATATCCTAAATATAACCTCAAAGATCTAGGGACGTGAAACATATCCTACTGTGTCAAAACTTAACTTACTCCATCATATTATAATATTTCATGCTATTTCATGCTATACTATAATAATATTCAGATTTAAGGAGAAGCAACTCAATGACTTTAAACTATTTAAATTGTGATAATTCCAATTTCTTACCAAGAGAAAGCTTTAATAGCTACAAGCCAGTATTCAAAGTGGAAAACGGATGCAACATCCTTAAAATTAGCTTCTGGCAGAACGGATGCGACAAGCAAAATGCTTTTTACTACAGATCAACCTACATAGAGAAATTCTGGTTAAGTATACTTGGACCCTCTGCAACATGGATTCTAAGACTGCTCCTAGACGAGATCAAAACAAATGACCCGATTACAGTAATGACGTCAAATTATATTGCTTCACAAGTAGGATTGTCCGATAACACCTCAAAGAATTCTCCACTGTGCCGATCAATCAGACGACTTTTGGACTTTAGGATCGCCAAACAAATCAAAGAGGGTCATTTAGTCATTTCTAAATATATCCCACCGTTGTCAACACGTCAGACACTTAAACTTCCGTCATCAATGTTGGAGTTACACAAAAAATACTTAATACTCCTTCAAAACGGCTACTACGATGAACTTCTTGGTGACGACAGATTCCAAGATATCGAAATAAACTTGTTACTAAATCTAAAAGATAGCTGATACTATATATGTAGTTCACGTTTGATGCTTATCTTTTTTGCTCCAAAACTCAATAAGACTAATTAAATTTCCTTAGCGATTACGGAGCCTTGTTCTAAATACCTTGAAAGAGTCCACAATAGATCTGAAAGACGGTTCAAATACGGCAAAATATAGCTTTCTGAGTTAGCTTCCATATGTTGTACCACCTGACGTTCAGCTCGCCTCACTACTGTTCTTGCCACATCCAAAAGAGCGGCTTGCTTATTTTCTCCAGGTACAACAAACTCGCGGGGCATTTCAAACTTCGCAGAGTATTGATCAGTCAAAGTCTCTAATTTGGTAACCATTTGAGAACTTACTTTATCTACTCCTATTTTAGGTTGAACTTTTGATGATCGACTTGTTGCAACTTCAGCCATTAAGATCCAAAGATCTTTCTCGATCATCTTAAGATCTGTATTTAATTCGGAATCAGAAACTAATTCGCTGCGAGCCAATCCGATGAATGACTGCGCCTCGTCCACAGCACCATTTATTTCAATTTGCGGAGCCGACTTTGAGACCCTTTCTCCCCTATAAAGCCCAGTGGTACCACTGTCACCCTTTTTTGTATATATCTTCATTAACAGTCAATATTGTTCGACAGAAATATCACAACGACCCTTTATTATTTCGGATTTGATACAAGAAATATCAAAAAAAAGAGCATCCCAATGCTACCCATTATAATTCCAGCAATAGCAAGTCCTTTCCCCTTTATAATTACTCCAGCACTCCGTGCTTTTCTTTCTTCCCGATTAAACAATATTCCGTATAACAAAGCAACTACGCAAGGAAAAGCAAGCAATTCAAACAAGAATAGGCCTAAGATTCCAAAGACTAAGGATATCACTGCATAACTGTGATTAGAAACTCGATGTGCCTGAGCGTAGTAATTGCTCCCCATCCCAGATGCGTAGGGACCGTATGGACCGGGTGCTTGATAAGGACCCCCCATCGAGGGATTTTGTAGGTACGGATTCTGACCATATGGCAACGGTCCTCGTTGAGGCGACCCATAAGGAGATTGACCATAGGGCATATTGCCAGGATAACTCGGAATGCCGTTAGGTGCACCAGGCTGATTGTAACCAGGCTGATTGTAACCAGGCTGATTGTAACCAGGCTGATTGTAACTTGTGCCATACGGAGATGGACCTGAGGGATTTTGGTAAGGAGTGTAAGGTTGTTGCTGCGAATTGCCGAAATTTGGAGCATTTACCCCTGGGGTCCCATAGCCTGGCTGAGAGATACCGGGGGGTTGTTGCTGATTTTGAAACTGCGGACTGTTTGAATAAGGTACATTCGGTACCCCCGACCCTGAAACCGGATTCTGTGACACATTCTGAGGTGGGTACAGTTGTGAGTTCTGCGGTGAATTATAAGGTGTGTTCTGAGATAAGTTCTGAGATAAGTTCTGGGGATACTGATTAGCATTAGGCGGAGTTGAAAGTTGTTGATTATAGGACCCAAGATTACCTACAACTGCAGGCTTTGATGGATCGCTTCCTAATCCGAAACGTTCTATACGTTGGAATTCAGAATTAACCATCTGCCATCCTTCATCCGTTTTAGGGAACGTAACTATCGGATTGGGTGAACTGTCATCAGCATTAGTGGGCCAAAGTCCGTAGACATTTGAATTAAATCCAACTGCAACTTTTTTACCAGTATTTATATAAATTACTCCGCGCGGTGCCATACTTAAATTTTAACATTAAGATTTAAGCTTTAATCAAAATAGGTGCTAAAACCCAAACGGACTTGCGCCTAAGGCATTAACAGTATTGACTATAAGTTAGCAGGGACAAAAATTATTAGCTTGGAAATTGTTATTGAAAACTTGACTTTACCAATGAGTTATTATTAGGTAGTGGGTCAATTTGATCCTACACATTCTAAAACAGACAAATCTGTTCTATCCGGTAAGGCCCTACCAGCCTCTAAAATATTGTTAGCTGCATTTATATCAACATTTTCTAAATAT
>JAJYVQ010000055.1 GCA_021791915.1 Actinomycetes bacterium
TAGTTTAAGTAAATCAATCATTTGTGACTTCGAATTTGGTTAAGAAAAGTAAGTTAGCTACATTAGTTAGTTACAACAGAAAGTAAAGATAAGGGATGGCGTTTTGGAAAATATCCTAAAATATGGGCTCTACGACCCAGCTTATGAACACGATGCATGTGGCGTAGGATTTATCGTAAATATCAACGGCGACAAGTCTCATTCGATAGTTGACAGAGCATTAAAGATACTTGAAAATTTAGAACATCGTGGAGCAAAAGGAGCAGAACCAGATACTGGTGATGGTGCCGGTATTCTCTTGCAGATACCACGGCAGTACTTAAGAACAAAATTCAAACAGATTAACGTCCAACTACCAGACAACTATGCAATAGGACAGCTGTTTTTTAATGAAAAGCTTTCAGACTTAACGTTTAGCGAGTTTGAAGAGCAGGTAAGGACTGTCGCAAAAGAGCTGAATATATCTTATTTGGGGAGCAGAGTAGTTCCAGTAGATGATGCGACGATTGGCAATTCTGCCAAAAAAGCGATGCCAGTGTTTTATCAGCTGGGATTTGGTTATGATCTCAGTATTGAGGAGACAAAAGATTGTGCCGATAGCTTCGAAAGAGTTTGTTTTATATTACGTAAGGTATTAGAACACCGATTTAAGGGGATATATTTTTCTTCTCTTTCACATAAGGTTCTGGTCTACAAAGGAATGCTGACAGCAATTCAGTTGCGAGACTTTTATGTAGATCTAAAGGATCCAGACGTTGTCTCAGCAATTGGATTGGTCCATTCAAGATTTTCAACTAATACATTTCCTTCATGGCAACTTGCACATCCATATAGGTATATAGCTCATAACGGTGAGATAAACACTCTCCAAGGGAATAGAAACTGGATGAAGGCTCGGGAGGCCCTTTTGAAAAGTGAGCTATTTAATGGGAATTTGGATAAGATTTTTCCAACTATAACTGAAGGGGCCTCAGATTCTGCAAGTTTTGACGAAGTTTTAGAGCTTCTGTACATGGGGGGACGAACTCTGGCTCATAGTGTTTTGATGATGATTCCCGAAGCTTGGGAAAATCACGAGCTAATGGATGATAAGAAAAGAGCGTTTTATGAGTTTCATGCAAGTCTGATGGAAGCTTGGGACGGTCCGGCATCGGTTACGTTTACTGATGGCGTTCGTATTGGTGCAGTTTTAGATCGGAATGGTTTGCGTCCTTCCAGATTTTGGGTTACCGAGTCAAACGAAGTGATAATGGCTTCAGAGGTTGGTGTTTTGGATATAGACCAGAGTACAATTGTTGCAAAAGGAAGGCTTTCTCCGGGAAAGATGTTTTTAGTGGATACTTCGTTGGGAAAAATTGTAGACGACAGCGAGATTAAAGCGGCTTTAGCAAATCAGCTCCCATATCGGGATTGGTTAAAAAAGGGTCTTGTTAGGATTGAAGACTTGCCAGTGAGGACGCCACTTTTTGCACAAAGGAGCAGTCTGATAACCGAACAAAGGGTTTTTGGTTACACAGAAGAAGAGCTAAGAATTATTTTAACGCCTATGGCAAAAACCGGAGTTGAACCCATTGGCTCGATGGGCTCCGATTCGGCAATTGCCGCAATTTCAGATCGTCCAAGACTTCTTTTCGACTATTTTTCCCAGCTTTTTGCCCAGGTTACAAACCCTCCGTTAGATGCAATAAGAGAAGAATTAGTGACTTCACTTAGAACAGTTATCGGACCAGAGCACAATTTATTTGAGCCATCGGCAATTTCAACTGAGAAAATTGTGTTACCTAGACCAGTTATAACAGAAGCCGAACTGGCAAAACTATCTTATATCGACGAAGATGACTACAACTTGGGCTTTAAAGCTTATACCTTAGATGGCGTTTTTAAAACAAACAGTAGTGTCGATGGTGTTAGTAATGTTGATGCTAACAGCAATGAGAATTCTATTAAGGTGGCATTGGACGATCTCTGTAAGGTTGCCGACGAAAAGATTGCTCATGGCGCCAATATTTTAGTTTTATCCAACAGAGTATTTGATGAGAATTACGCACCGATACCTTCTTTACTTTTAACAGGTGCTATACACCATCATTTGGTCAAAAACAAGTTACGCTCTAAAGTCGCTCTAGTTGTAGAAGCAGGAGATGCCAGAGAGGTTCACCACATTGCTTTGCTAATAGGTTACGGGGCATCGGCTGTGTGCCCTTACCTAGCTATTAGTTCAGTCCAAGACTTGATAAAAACAGGACAGATCACTCAGCTCACACAAAAGCAGGCAGAGAAAAATCTGATAAAGTCTTACTCAAAAGGCGTTCTAAAAATTATGTCCAAAATGGGAATTTCGACTGTCAGTTCATACTGTGGAGCTCAGATTTTTGAAGCAGTCGGGATAGGTAAAGAACTTATAGAATATGCCTTCTGTAACACTTCTTCTAAGCTCGATGGCATCGGGTTTGGTGAGTTAACAAGAGATATTCTGATAAACCATAGTTATGCCTTTGAAAATCGACAGGGTGAATTGGCTCACAGGAGAATTCAGATAGGTGGTGAATATCAGTGGCGCAGAGAAGGCGAATACCATCTGTTTAATCCAAAAACAGTATTTAAGTTACAGCATTCAACGAAGTCTAAGAGTTACCAGATCTTTAAAGAATATACCAAAGCAGTTGATGACCAAGCAGAAAAATTGGCGACACTAAGAGGTCTGTTGAAATTTAAAGTAGAAGATATTAAACCAATTGACATTTCGGAAGTTGAACCTGTGTCAGAGATTGTCAAGCGCTTTTCAACTGGCGCAATGTCTTATGGATCTATTTCAAAAGAAGCTCACGAAACTTTAGCAATAGCCATGAATAGGTTAAAAGCTAGATCAAATACGGGTGAGGGTGGCGAAGATTCAGAGAGGTTTACGCCAGATCAAAACGGTGACCATCGAAGAAGTGCGATCAAACAAGTTGCTTCGGGACGATTTGGAGTAACATCGGAATATCTTGTCAATGCCGACGACATTCAAATTAAGATGGCCCAAGGAGCCAAGCCTGGCGAAGGAGGTCAACTTCCCGGGCACAAGGTATATCCGTGGATTGCAAAAACCAGAAAATCTACTCCTGGGGTCGGATTAATTTCACCTCCGCCCCATCACGATATCTATTCAATTGAAGACTTAGCCCAGCTAATTCATGACCTAAAGAATGCTAACAATCAGGCTAGAATTCATGTCAAATTGGTGTCAGAAGTCGGAGTGGGTACAGTCGCAGCAGGCGTTTCAAAAGCTCATGCGGATGTAGTGCTCATTTCTGGACACGATGGAGGAACTGGAGCTTCGCCTTTAACTTCGCTTAAGCATGCGGGTACACCATGGGAGATAGGTCTTGCTGAGACTCAGCAAACCTTAGTTATGAACGGATTAAGGGACCGGATAGTTGTTCAAGTTGACGGTCAAATGAAAACAGGAAAAGATGTTGTCGTAGCTGCGTTATTGGGAGCCGAAGAGTTCGGTTTTGCAACTGCACCGCTAGTAGTATCGGGATGCATCATGATGCGAGTTTGTCATTTGGATACTTGTCCAGTGGGGATTGCAACACAGAACCCTGAACTGCGTAGTCGATTTAGTGGTAAAGCAGAATTCGTAGTTAACTTTTTTGAATTTATTGGACAAGAAGTAAGGGAGATATTGGCATCACTTGGCTTAAGGTCATTAGAAGAAGCCATAGGGAAGGTTGAGCTATTGGACTGTAATACAGCCATAGATCACTTTAAGGCAAAAAATTTAGATTTTAGTGCAGTATTGAAAGTACCTGTCGGATTCCATGACGAAAAGCCTCAACTTAGGTGTACTACCAAACAAGATCATGGCTTGGAAAAAGCATTGGACAACAAAATAATTGAAGATGCTAAAGATGCCATAGAAAATGAACAGCCGATTTCGCTCTCATATCAAATTTCAAATCGTAACCGTACCGTTGGAACGATGCTCGGGGCCGTGGTTTCAAGAAAATATCAAGGTGCTGGGTTAAAGGAGGATACATTAACCGTCCGGTTTACTGGCTCTGCTGGACAGTCATTTGGTGCATTTTTACCGAAAGGTATCACTTTGAAACTTTATGGTGATGCCAATGACTATGTTGGCAAAGGACTTTCGGGCGGGAAGATTATTGTTCGACCTCCTAAAGACTACAAGTTCATACCTTCTGAAAATATAATTGCAGGAAATGTAATCTTATACGGAGCAACAGGAGGTTCTATGTTTCTGTCAGGACAAGTAGGGGAAAGGTTTGCTGTGCGAAACTCAGGAGCTGTCGCTGTAGTTGAAGGAGTAGGCGATCACTGCTGTGAATATATGACAGGCGGGAAAATAGTAGTTCTGGGAAAAACAGGTCGGAACTTCGGAGCTGGAATGTCTGGCGGGATAGGATATGTTTATGATTTCACTGGTGATTTTGTGAAAAGACTCAATATGGAAATGGTATCTGTGGAATCAATGGAAGAAGAAGATGTTGAATTTTTACGTAATATTATTCAGGAACATTATAAATATACTGATTCGGAAGTCGCAGCTAAGATAATTTCTTCTTATGAATCTGAGTTTTATTACTTCAAAAAAGTAATGCCCAAAGATTATCGTCGAGTATTGGACGTAACTCGAGAAGCAATTGAGAGGGGAGAAGATATAGATGAAGCAATTATGGCTGCCGCACACGGTTAATCATCAAAAAGCAGTTATTAAATATGTGGGTTTTTAGCAGATAAAATCATTCATACAGGAAGAGTTAAAAAATAATCAAATGGGCGATATTACAGGATTTTTGAAGTACAGCAGGCAAACTGCCACCAGAAGGCCGGTTGAAATAAGGAAAAAAGATTATAGAGAGGTCTATAACGATATGGGAGACAAGGAGCTTTCCATACAGGGTGCCAGATGTATGGACTGTGGGATACCCTTTTGTCACGATGGCTGTCCATTGGGCAACTTAATTCCTGAATTTAACGATTTTGTCTATAAAAATGAGTGGGAAAACGCCTTCGATAGGTTGCACGCTACAAACAATTTTCCTGATTTTACTGGTCGGCTCTGTCCAGCACCTTGTGAGGGAGCCTGTGTTTTAGGAATCAACTCAGATCCTGTAGCCATAAAACAGATTGAACTTTCAATTGTCGAACATAAAGCGAAAGTATCAAAATTTGAACCAGTTATTTCGGAAATAAAAACCGGTAAAAAAGTTGCTATTGTAGGCTCTGGTCCCTCAGGATTGGCCGCCGCTCAGCAACTTGTTAGAGCTGGACATGAGGTTACCGTTTACGAACGTGGCGAAAAACCTGGGGGACTTTTGCGGTATGGAATTCCTGAATTTAAAATGGAAAAGAGTGTATTGGATCGAAGGTTGGATCAGTTAATTGCCGAGGGGGTTAACTTTGAGTGTTCTACATTTGTAACAGATAAAATGGGTAGTCTTACTTCTGGAGTTCCAAATAATTCACCGGCTCAAAACTGTAAATATATACCATTGTCTGACATTAAAAAAACATACGATGCGGTACTTTTAACAGTTGGATCCACAGTCGCAAGAGATTTAAATATTAAAGGGCGAAATCTGAAAGGTATTCATTTTGCAATGGACTATCTAAAAGAATCTAATCTGTTTTGTGAAGGATCCAAGGATGAACTCACGATTTCTGCTAAGGATAAAGACGTAATTATAATCGGAGGTGGTGATACAGGAGCAGACTGCTTGGGAACTGCGATAAGACAGGAAGCTAAGTCTATTTTTCAACTTGAAATCATGCCAGAGCCTCCCCTAAATAGACCAACTGATAATCCATGGCCGACTTGGCCTCTTATATTAAGAACGTCTTCTGCACACGAAGAAGGCGGAGAAAGACTCTTTTCTGTAACTGCTACGGAGTTTGTTTCAACAGATGGCATAAACCTAAGTGGAATAATGATTACTGAAGTGAGACAGAGTTTGTCAGATCAAAGAACAGTATTTGAAAATGTTCTAGGTACTGAAAAATTGCTGAAGACCGATTTAGTATTATTGGCAATGGGTTTTGTAGGACCAGAGCTAAACCACTACGAAGACGCTTTGGATCCGACAGATAATATTAGAGGCAATTTTAAAGTGGACAGTGATTGGAGAACAAAAGACGATAATATCTTTGCTGCAGGCGACGCTGTAAGAGGTCAGAGCCTTATCGTTTGGGCGATTGCAGAAGGAAGATCAGCAGCTTACTCGGTGGATAGATATCTAATGGGATATTCCAACTTGCCCATTCCGCTCAAACCTTATCAGTATGCTTTAAGGTGACAAATTAGACCTTGCTGACCATTCTATTTTTTGAAAAGAATTTAGATCAACTCTAATGTTTAGTAATAATGTAAAATCGTATTATTGTGGTCAGTTTAACTTAAACTTGGCTTCCTTATTTATATTAGAATTTAATCGGCGAAGAAAAAAGTAAATATGTTTTAGGAAGTTAGGCAAAACAACTTGCAAATAACAGAAACTAAATAACAGAAACTAAATAATAGAAACTAAATAATAGAAACTAAATAACAGAAACTAAATAATAGGCAGACATATCATATCAAGAAAAGTAACGAACGATCTGGAGACAAATTAACTATGAAAAGTACGATGCAACACCGACCTCTGTTGGTCAGTCAACTATTTGAATACGGCAAGACAGTACATCCGAGATCTGAAGTTGTTACCTTTGAAGGTAACTCGACTTCAAAAATGACGTTTGAAGCTACCGCATTGAGAGCAGAGAAGTTGGCAAATGCATTGGTAAAATTGGGTGTCAAACCCGAAGATCGGGTCGCTACATTTGGAATGAATCATCAACAGCACTTAGAATGCTATATGGCGATTCCGTCAATGGGTGCGGTTTTGCACACCTTAAATGTTAGACTGTTCCCCGAACAACTTTCGTATATTATTAAAGATGCCGAGGATTATATAATAATATTTGACTCGATTTTAGCTCCAATGTTGAGTGCGGTTAAAGATTCTCTAAAAAATGTCAAATACTTGATATCTGTAGGTCCCGGGGATTGCAGTATTTTAGAAAGAGACATATTAGGCTATGAGGATTTGATTAAAGATGAACCTAGTGGTTTTGATTGGCCTGACTTAGATGAATACGAAGCAGCTTCAATGTGTTACACCTCGGGAACGACAGGCAACCCAAAGGGAGTGGTTTACTCCCATAGGTCAATTTACCTACATACTGTCATGGCTGGGTCCGCATCCACATTGGGCATATCTGCTTCTGACAGGGCATTGGTTATAGTTCCTATGTTTCACGTAAATGCGTGGGGGACACCTTATTCATGTTGGATTGCTGGAGCAGACATGCTGATGCCAAAACAGTTTTTGCAAGCTAAACCTTTACTTGAATTTATTAATTTAGAGAAGCCTACGATAGCAGCTGGAGTCCCAACAATCTGGAATGATTTGTTAAGCTATGCAGAAACCGTCGAGTTGGACCTCTCGTCTATGAGACTTGTAGTTGCGGGTGGGTCCGCTGTTCCCAGAAAATTAATCGAAGCATTTAAAAAGAGGTATAACGTAAGATTGTTACAAGGATGGGGAATGACAGAAACGTCTCCGTTATGTGCCTTGTCATTTCCTCCTAAAGATGCTCCCGAGGCAGATGAGATTGATTGGCTCTCTAAAACGGGAACTATTGTGCCAGGGGTAGAGTTAAGAATCACTGACGAAGACGGTACGGTTTTACCTAAAGACGGAGTTACGGTGGGTGAGTTTGAAGTTAGGGGGCCGTGGATTACAGGATCATATTTTAAAGGGGTGGATCCCGAAAAATTTCATGATGGCTGGCTTAGAACAGGGGATGTGGGTACATTGGATCAAAATGGGCATATGCAGATAACCGACAGGACAAAAGACGTGATTAAGTCTGGAGGGGAGTGGATTTCTAGTGTTGATTTGGAAAATACCATTATGCTAAATGATGCGGTTCATGAGGCAGCCGTCATTGGAATTGCTGATGAAAAATGGGATGAAAGACCACTTGCATGTGTTGTTTTAAAAGAAGGCTTTCCTTTTGAACCTAAAGAGCTATGCGAATGGTTAGCTCCAAAAGTAGCCAAGTGGTGGTTACCGAACAGTTGGTGTAGGTTGGATAGCATCCCAAAAACTTCGGTAGGTAAATTTGACAAGAAAGTTATTCGAAAAATGGTAGAGAATAATGAAATAGATATCGTAAATCTGGATAAAGTCAAATAAGAGATGTAAATTTAATTGCAACGTTATTAAATGTTCATGTATTTAGTTATATCCTTTACAAGAAGTTATAGTTAATTAGCAAAATTATTAGAAACAATATCTGTTGGAAGGAAAGAATTGTCGGACGTACAATCGATAATAGATGAACTTAAAATTCTTGTAGAAAAAATAGATGAGAAAGTAACCGAAAATCTTCATCAATCAAGTGCAAATATGCAGTTACTTGATTTTAGTGAAGAAGATCTGTCGCTAATGCGTAAAAAAGATAAGTTGCTTTTGGCTACCAGGCGAGCTTTGGAGAAAGCAATCTACGAACTTAATCTACTCAACGAGTCGAGTTAACCAAATTTGGGCAATATAAGTTCGACAAATTGTCCGAGTTCTTTAAAAGAATTACACAGTGGCTAGTTTTTGGTATTTGGTATTTCTTTGAACAAGTGACCTACCTAGCTGATCTGCAATTGCTTTAAATTCATCCTCATCCATTTTTTGTCCGTGATTTGCACCAGCTGCTCGTGAAATATTTTCGTCTATTAACGTTCCTCCGATATCATTACAACCTGCCCTTAAGGCTTGAATTATCCCAACTGTTCCCAACTTAACCCAGCTGGTTTGAATGTTTACAATGTCAGTTCCATATACGATGCGACCGATTGAATGCATTAATATTGTTTCTCTAAATGTTGGTCCTTTTCTTGAAAGTCCTTTCAAAAAAATCGGAGATGCCATATGTACAAATGGCAATGGGACAAACTCTAAAAAACCTTTTGTCTTGTGGGCTAGTTGCTTGGTCAGTAGCAAATGTTTTGCCCAAGACCTGTAAGTTTCAATCGCACCGAACATTATAGTTACGTTTGAAGTTAGACCTATCCTGTGAGCAGTCTCGTGTACTTCTAGCCATTGTTCAGTATTGATTTTATCTGGACACAATATTTTTCTAATGTCGTCGTCCAAGATTTCAGCGGCCGTACCCGGTAATGATTTCAGACCTGCATCTTTTAACATAGTTAAATAAGTTTTAAGATCCGTGTCTGAACGTCTTGCGCCTTCAAACACTTCAAGGGCACTAAAAGCATGAATATGCAGTTGAGGTACTTCGTTGTGAATACTATTTAAGACATCCAAGTAATAGCTACCATCAAAGTTAGGATGTATACCGCCTTGCAAACATACTTCTGTTGCACCCATCTCGTAGGCTTCCCGGGCTCGTTTAGCAAGTTCGTCTAAATCTAAAAGATAAGGATCACCTCTTAAGTTCAGTGACAGTGGTCCTTTAGAAAACGCACAGAATCTACACTTGAATGTGCAGATATTAGTATAGTTAATATTTCGATTTTTTACGAAAGTTATTTCATCTCCAACTAAATTTTGCCTCATTAAGTCTGCGTAATTCATTATTTTAACTACTTCGGAACCACGTGCGTTAAAAAGTATTTCAATTTGTTGTAGGGATAGCTCCTGTTGTTGCTCAACTCCTTCTAATATCTCATCAATTTGAGTTCGTGTTTTTATGATTGATGTTTTTGTTAGATCTGGTGGTGTTAAGTCAGAACCTGGACACCAATTTGAATGTCGAGCTAGATTTGATGAATCGGTTGTAGCTATCAGTTTGGCATGAAAAGTTTTGTCTACAAACCTATCTTTGTCCATGATGAATTTAGGATAAACCGTAAGTCTCGGTATCAACTCAAAACCTAACTCATTTAGTTGTTCACCTAAAACAGCAACGTTTGGCCAGGGTTTTTCTGGATTCACATGATCTATCGTGACTGGCGATATCCCTCCTAAGTCGTTTATTCCACTTCTTATTAAAATTTCTACCGAATCTACCAGATTTGGTGGTGCCTGCACTGATATTTCTGCTGGGAGGATTATACGAGCCAGAGCTATTGCTTTTTGATGTTCTGTCGGATCACATGGACTGCTCTTGTGCATTTTAGTACCGGATTTAGGAAGAAAGTTCTGAACTATAACTTCTTGAATATGGCCAAAACTGTTATGAATCTGGGAAATTACTACAAGGGATTTTACAATAGATTCTACCGATTCGCCTATACCCACTAAGATACCGGTTGTAAAAGGTATATCAAGTTGTCCAGCGGATATTAGTGTTTCAATTCGCCGTTGAGGAGTCTTGTCCGGTGATCCGAAGTGACAGACTAAATCTTCTTGGACTGATTCCAGCATCATCCCCTGAGATAGACTTACCTGTCTTAAACGCATTAACTCTTCAAGACTTAAAGCACCAGGATTTAAGTGACAAAGTAGACTTGTTTTTTCTGATACCAGCTGCGAGCAGTGATAAAGATACTCTATAGTCGAAGTAAATCCTCGATCTTTTAACCAAGTTCGTGCAACAGGATACCTAAGTTCCGGTTTTTCTCCTAAAGTAAACAGAGCTTCCAAGCACCCGCTATCCTCACCGAGTTTAGCGATTTCTAAGACTTGGGATTCATCCAAATATGGTGAATCCAGTTTAGCTGGAGGTTTAGCAAACGTACAGTACCCACATTTATCTCTGCATAACTCAGTTAGAGGAATAAATACCTTAGGCGAAAAAGTAATTTTATTTAAATAAAATTCATCTCGAATTTGCGACGCTTTTTCCTGAAGTAGATTTAGTGGCAGTTTTAAAAGCTCGAGACTTTCAGTCAACTTCTTTTCGTCAATTGTAAAATCGTCAATAGTCATTGATTCTAATCTTATCGTCTTAAATATGCTTATCAGTTAATTTTTAAATCAATTTTAAAATTAGCTCGTTGCCAGGTTTTTGTTCAAGTAGTCAATAAGAACAAATTATAGCTAAGCTAGTAGAAAACAAAAGATAGAAGTATTCCTAATTGAATATTAGAAATTAATTTATTTCAGTAATTTAACATCGCAATGATAAATTAATAAATTAGCTAAAAACCGACACGATTTCTATTTTAAAAGTATATTTACTTGGATTAGCTCAGTGAGATGATACTATTTTAAGGGTTGGGACCCTTAAAATGTTAACAGTTTGATTTATAAGTTAATAAGTTTGGTACATAATTACAATTGCTAATCTCGGCT
Organism: Actinomycetes bacterium; assembly: GCA_021791915.1. Taxonomy (GTDB): domain Bacteria; phylum Actinomycetota; class Acidimicrobiia; order Acidimicrobiales; family JABEUL01; genus JAJZNL01. The sequence continues at coordinate 11,304 of JAJYVQ010000055.1, forward strand.
AGATTCAGTATCCTAAAATAACTGGGATTCGTATTTTATGCCAACACCTGCAGTTAAGGATACCGATAAACATAAAAAGAAGTCTATCTGATACCTGAAACTATTTACAAACTAACTAATTTTTTTATAAATTAGTTAGTTTTTATGATACAAGTGGTTTTATGATACAAGTGGTTTTATGATACAAGTGGTTTTATGATACAAGTGGTTTTATGATACAGGGTTCGTCAAGTATTGGGAGGGTATCGGTTTATCTACCGGTGCGAGTCCCTGTTCTTGAGCCATGATTGCCGCTTCAACTACTTCCAGATCGGAAGGGTCGATTGCTAAAGGTCCACCTTTAACAGGAACCAACCATACATGGGTCATAAACGGAGTTCTTCCATGGTAGGAAGTACCTGGAGGGCACGGTAGAAATCCCACAATTTGACCTGTTGTATTTGAGTAACAAAGATTAGTGTGTGCATGCCATTGAACCAAGCATCCGTAAGGCATGGGTCCTTTACCCTTTCCAGGCATTAAAAACATAGCTGCTACCAGAACAGGTCCATAAGGGGTGAAAGCATATACAAGAGAATCCACTGCATTAGGGTTCATGATGTCCTGTCTATTCATGTACTTAAAATTAAGGTAGTGTACTACTGGATAGTTGGGATCGGTGATCGGAAAGTAACCATCTGCAATGGCAACATTTAAGTTTTGATACTTCGCCACAGCTTCAGAAGTAACCTGAACGTATCTTACGGCACCCAACATCTGTTGAGCAGTCGGAGCTGTCGTGCAATTAGGTGTCTGCATCTTATGGCCCTTGTCTTGTATATTGCTTGAATAAGTTAATATATCGGATTCAACTTTGGGAAGTGGTGGGCCTACGTATTTCCAGTTCGTTTGTGTTACATACAGTCCCCCCATTCCGTCCATATTCATCTTTTTGCTTGTGCCAGTCATTACCATATTCCCCATTGAACTGCTTGCGGTAGTTTTAGACAATGTGCTTGTAGTGAGGGCCGTAGACTCTTTTGGCGTTAAAACTATTAAAGCTGAAGCCATCAAGGCTACAGCTGCAACAACTGCTATCAGTCTGTAAGGTTTTAGTGTAGGTATTTTTAGTTTTATAAAGGGAACCTCAAGTTGTTCTTTGTAAAATGGCAAATAGCATAATCCAAGAAGTACTATTAATATACCCGAATTCGGATCGGTTCCCATTCCCGTCAGTGTGCCACCGAAAGCTTGTCCGAAAATCCAAGCAAATAGAGCAAAAATTATTCCGATTGAAATATATGTTTGCGGACGTCTTGAAAACCACGGTCCAATTGCCACTAGACAAAATATTATTAGCATAATTACCGATTCAAGCTGACCGTTATTTGAAAAAACATTTGCTCCCGAATGTAGCAGTTTGGCTAGAAAGTTTGGCTGACCAGCTACATTTGATTCAATCACAGAACTCATCCAGTTTGAGGTTCGGTTAAATGGTAATAGCTGTAATATTAGGAAAAGCATCCAAACTGAGGACCAAATATAAAAGCTTTTAAACAAATTCAAATTTCTTCCGTTTGCCGCAGCAGAATAGCCAAATACATTATCTTCATTGTATTGGTTGTCTTTTTGCTTGTCTATTAAATTACTAAAATTAGGGTTGATCTTGCCTGGCCACAATAGAAATCCAATTAAGGCATAGATAAGAACAGCACCAGGAGCTCCCGAAAAAGCACTTGCTCGTCCGGTAAAAATCCCTCCGAGTCCTTCGCCGAAAACCCATACTCCACAAGCCCAAAAAAACGATAAAACTAGAGCTGGCTTAGTTGTCTTTTTAATTAAGATACCAACTCCGATCAAAAATTGGACTAAAACAAACATTGTGTTAAATAAGCCGACGTTCGTCGACAAGACATTGGACATGTGTTCAATAACTGTTTTTATCAAGTAAGGCTGTCCTAATGCATTTGGGGCAATAACCATTTGAATGAAGCTAGTGCCAAACATCTTAGGTTGTAGTTGTAAAAATGCATCTACTATCCATATAACACCCAAGATTTTTAACAATACATTGTCGGTTAGGTGTAACTTTCCGATGAATGATTTAGTAGGGGTTTTAGCATTTGCTGTATCCTGATTACTATCAGGGTTGCAACTATTAGTGTCTGCGGTACCGCTTTTTGACACAGTACCGCTATTAGCATGTACATCGCTATTTAATTGTTTCATCTGTTTCTCCTGAAGTCGGTATTTTGTCGGCCGTGAGAATATACTAGCACAGTAAACATTACAGTGTGATCGTCGAGCAATTATTCTTTGTAATAAAAGAATGATTGTAACAGTTCAGATACCCTCTATTGCTTCAATCGATTATTATTGTCAGAAATAAAGGAGTGTCGTTAATTCATAGGGATACTCAGGGCCCAGATGCCGTGACAGGAGGCATCCAAGGATTTCCCTTAAATAACAGTTCTAAAGCATCTAGAAGATTTTCTCCATGTTTCATTAATGTTGATAGGTAACTCCTCATTGTAAGAAATGCCTTTGCTCCATCACTGGTTCTAAACCCTCCTGATATTTTTTGAGTAAGCTTTTTCATTCTTATATCCCTCTCACAGAGATTGTTGTCAAATGGTACATTGAAATTGTAA
>JAJYVQ010000056.1 GCA_021791915.1 Actinomycetes bacterium
GACAAATCGCTGAACGTTATGGTAGAACTAATTTTGTTGGTTATGAGACTTTATCAACCCAATCAGAAATTATTGGAGTTATGGATTTAGCTGCATTCGGATCGACAGAAAAAAAGGTAGTAAAACCATCAAATAAAGCTGTAATAAATAATCCAACTCACATAGTGATATTGGACAAAACTCCGTTTTATGCAGAAGGTGGTGGACAAGTTGGAGATATGGGAACTATCTATTTTGAAAACAATGTGTTCAAAGTAGTCGATACCCAATCAACTCTAAATTCGATTACAAAACATATAGGATATTTCGAATCAGGGTCGTTCGCTATTGGAGATACCGTTAAAGCCGAGATAAACCGTACGAGACGTGAATCTATAATGAGAAATCATACGGCTACCCACTTACTGCATCATTGTTTGCGCCTTGTTTTAGGGGACCATGTCCGACAACAAGGTTCTTTGGTTGCTGACGATAGGCTTAGATTTGATTTTTCACATTTTTCTCCTCTGTCCGAGACCGAACTTCTTGAAATTCAAGATTTATGTAACAGGCAGATAATTTCAAATCAACGAGTTGTAACTGAAGTCATGGAAAAAACCGAAGCTGAAAATATCGGAGCCATTGCTTTTTTTGGAGATAAGTACGGTGACACAGTAAGAGTTGTGAAAGCTGGTAGCGATTCGATAGAGTTTTGTGGTGGTACTCATGTCAATTCACTTGGGGCTATAGGCCATTTAATAATAGTTTCAGAATCGTCGATTGGCTCAAATACTAGAAGAATTGAAGCAATTACAGGTGAAGCCTCCATCAAATATATAAACGCACAGTCTGCGACTTTAAAGCAGATAGCTCAGACTCTTAGAACTGAGATTTCAGATACCTTTAACGTAGTTGATAAGTTAGTTCAAAAAGAAAAATTAATGGAATTAAGAATTAAAGATTACGAGAAAGAGTATTTAAGCAAAACTGCAAAAGAGTTAATATCCAAACAAGTTAACGGTATTATTGTAGAAAGTCTAAAAAACTTGAATATGGATCAATTGAAAGAGTTAGCTTATATCGTAAAAGGTTACAAATCGATAAGAGCGGCTTTTATCGTATCTGTAATAGATGAATCTAAAATATCTTTAATAATGGTCAGTAACGACGATTCTTTTAATGCCAACTCGCTCGTGAAAGAACTGTCGGTAATCGTTAAAGGTGGCGGCGGCGGGAATGCCTCAATTGCAACTGCAGGAGGAAAAGATATCAGCGAAGTAAACAATCTTCTAGAATCAGCAAAACGGCGATTAACTGCTTGACAAACTCTTGGAAGTGAAGAAGTTTCTCAAGTCCAACTTTGCTTATATTTGTGTCAGTGCGATTCTATATTTGCTGTGTTCTTTGCTTATATTCAGTGATATATTACGCATAGGAATAAGCAATTCTATTTTGAAAAAGAGTGGGGGCGACTTGGGACTTTCAACATTTAATGTAGCTTGGCTTCCTTTTGCTTTGAGCCACGGATTAAATATTTTCTACTCTAACTATGAGTATGCATTACATGGTATCAATTTAATGGGTACTCCAGCATATTTTCTGCAGTCATTTGTGTTGATGCCGATAACTATTGAATTTGGTCCGACTGTATCGATAAATGTGGGGATAATCTTAGGTCCAGCGATAACTGCATTTAGTGCGATGGTAGTTTACTTCAAGATCACCCAACTTAGAATAGAATCATTTTTGGCTGGCTTGATATTAGGTTATTCTGCTTTAGTATTAAACGATTCCACCTTTGGACATTTGCATATGACTTGGTTATTCGGTCCCCCGATTATTTTCTATATTTACTATAAAATTCTAAAACAATCAGATGTGAGCATTTTAAAAACAGGGCTAATTCTGGGCTTAGTATTTACACTCCAGTTTTACGCTTCAGTTGAAATATTAACAGATACTTTATTTTTTGGATTTATTTTAGGTCTGATATTTTTGTTATTAAACCGCTCGTTTATTAGACAAAAAATAGTACCTCTAGTTCTAGTTACAGCAATAGGTGGTTTCACAAGTTTATTGTTTTGTGGCTACGCTATTTACTACTTTTTTTATGGTAAAGATCACGTGTTTTATAACAACGGTCTAAATGCAAATCCCGTTTTTAAGTTATCGCTAGCCGATGTTTTATTACCAATTGGTAAACATGATTTGAGTGTTAATTTATTTTCAAACAAGTTTGCGGTAATAGTCATTCCTGCAGTTGTAATCATTCTAGTTATTTTAAAGTTACCGACATTGCTTAAAAATCATCAAGCAAGAATTTCTCTATTGTTTAGCCTCATCATTTACTTTTGTATGATAGGACCATATCTTAGGATCATATCTAGACAAGATCTTGTTCCAAATCCAGTTTACGACCTGTTAAGCAAATTGCCAATAATATCAGCAACACTATTTGCAAGGTTTAGCTACTACTTTTTGTTTGTTTTTAATTTCGCTTTTATAATTGCTTTTGCTTCCGTTAAAAGTTCTTTTATAGAAAAAAGACATTTACTTAAAGTTTTATCCAGTTTCAAAACTTGGATAGTAGTTTTGCTAGTGTTAAACATGTTATGGATAGACTCTAACGTTTTTAATAATCAGAAAAATTTAACTGGCGATAAGGTATTGAGTACTCAAAACTACATTCCTCACAACGCAGTTGTATGGATTTATCCCAGAATCTCTATTTACAATGGTTTACCTCTTATTTACTTAGCCCAAAGTAATTTTGGCTATAAAGTCACCAGCGGCTACGGATTTGTATCAGTAAACAATACACCTACTTTCTATCTAGAGACATCTCCAATTGACAGTTATATCTTTTTGGAAACTTTTAACAAACAACTGGTGAAACCTAGCACCAAGACTGTTAATATGATTAAACAATATGTGATTGAGTCAAAAATTAGTTGTCTTGTGGTATATGACGTAATATCGTATCAGAAAGTGGTGGCTGCTCTTAGTTATATATTTAACAAACCCCATTTAGTAGAAAATAATGCACTGTGGTGTCATATTGATAGGTAAGAATTAAAATAAGGAACACCGAAGTCTTTAAGCTAAAATGTGTAGTAGCAATAGAACTGTACGGCAACGCTAAAATAGAAAGTATAAATCTTTGTATTCTAGAGGACAGAAGTCATAGCGTAAAACTTAGACTAGTTCGATTTTAAATAACTCATCGTAAAAGGAGTTGTGAATGAAAAAAGGAAGGCATCGCAGGTTCGAAGAAGCACGAAATTTGAAGCGTTCGTTTGATTCTGAGTTCGAAACTGAGACTGATATTTTAGGGGATAATAAATGTGATGAGTGCGGGGCACCGTTTGGTGAAATTCATGCCGATTGGTGCTTGGCAGAAACGCCAGAAGAGTATCAAAACGAAGACATGGTGGGCAAGACAACTGCAGAAAATACAAAATAATCAGTAGTTTTTAAATAATTATAACGTTTAGCCCTAAAAATAGTAAGCAATAGTCCCAAACTTACTATTTTTAAATTAAACATATAGATGACTAGCTCGATAGTCGTGATCTTTTAGACAGTTTTACTTCCGTTTTTGAATTATCTTGTATGATGGGATTTAACTTAACTAAATCCTCCAAAGCTGTTTTAAGCAATTCGGTTAATTTTTTGCCACAGAGAAGTTCCAGTTCGCTCATAAGTTCCTTATAAACTGGCCGACTTCCTACATATGCCAAGCTGTCCTGCGTACACCACCAATGAAACTCGTTACCGCCTTCACCCCAATCGCTACGCTCCCAGGACTTAACTACTGTTACAGTGACGTTGGACTCAAAAGTTAGGTCTTCTTTACGAAGTGGCAACTGCCAACAGACATCGGGTTTGTATTGTGAGTGATGAATCCCATCTCGCATGGACCCAATATGTAACGCACAACCAGTCCCACCTTCAAATCCATTTCTGTTTAAAAAGATACAGGCGTCTTTAACTAATCTGGTAACGGTCTCACCACTCTTGTTGACTTTAAAAAAACCTTTTTTGTCCGCTACTTTTTTAAATTGCCAGATAGATTCATCAAGTTTCTTGGATGCCTTCTTTACTTTGTTTAGATCTTCTTGGTCACTGAAATGTGCACCGTAACTACAACATCCTTGATTGAGATCTGTGGCATCATCTGTTAGCACACCTTTGCAACCATTGCCATAGATACACGTCCAATTTGATAGCAAAAAACTTTTGTCAAAAAGCCACGGATGTCCGTCCTCCGGATCTAAAATTTCAATCCACTCTCTGTTAATTCTTCCATTCATAATTGTGTATTCTGAGGCAACTATCTATTTCTTCCTAAAAGTTCGGTTATATTATCTTAATGGTAGCAAACTTCGAGGTTGCGTCATTTTCTATCTAGAGGTCTATTACAATATGAGTATGGAGAAAAATAACATTATCGACATTACAAAAAATGCTCTTGACTATATTTCAGAAGCTTTAAACAATGAAGATGAATCAGACTTGGCGCTTTGGATAGAAGTATCTGGTCAGAATGACGGAGAGTACACCTACGATCTTTATTTTGAAAATCTGTCAGACGCTGCAGAATCAGATACATTACAAGAGTTTGATCATTTACGAGTAATAATACCTGAAAAATCCTGTGAATCTCTTACTGGAGCAACGTTAGATTATTCCGTCAAAGACGGTGATTCTGAAGCTCAGTTGGTTCTCATTAACCCAAATCGACCTAAAACATTTAGTTTAGACGACATACCTGGAAATTTGGAATCTGACTTGGCAAAGAAGGTTAACGACGTATTAAACAATGAGATAAATCCTGCCATTTCTGGTCACGGTGGTGCCGCTGAACTCCTTTCGATTGATGGGTCGACAGCATATATAAAACTATCAGGTGGCTGCCAAGGCTGTGCGATGTCCCAAATAACCCTTTCTCAAGGAATTGAGGTTGCTATAAAAGAAGCGGTGCCAGAAATTACTGAGCTTGTGGATATTACCAACCATTTGGCTGGGTCAAATCCTTACTATCATTAAGCTAGGCTAAAAAAGTAGCTTTGATTAGCGTTAACGATCGATCGCTTGTCCTTAAGAGGATTCATTTCTTTTGTACTTAGCTATGAAATTATAGCTTGTTAAAATTAAGTTAGTTTTGCAACTGGTGAACTATAATTCTTATTTTAAAGAGTCAAGTCAATATTTGTTGCATTAAAATCTACTATCGGTTCAATTAAGAAGTTGTCAATCAAGATTGGATACCAAACTCGTTTTATTAGTTTTTATTACCCACTTGACTTAGTGCATAGCACCATTTGACACAGTGTATATTAAGACGAAGTGTATATTAAGACGAAGTGTATATTAAGACGAAGTGTATATTAAGACGAAGTGTATATTAAGACGAAGTGTATATTAAGACGAAGTGCATAGTCAGACGAATTAAAACATACTTTTTATAAGAACTTTCGAAAAAAGTAAGACGAATTAACATATATACCATTTTGCTGTTCTTTTGCTAGCTCAAACTGTTAAATATACGCATTTACCCACTAGCGCAGTCTTCTGCCAGTTGTCTGAAAATTCATCAGTCGTGAATGCGATAAAGTTAAGTTATAAGAATTTAATTTTTAATCTAAGAAACAGATATTTGAATTAAGTAAGCTTAAATCTAGTTAAAGCAATGAACACGGAAGAACCCAAATCAACATATTTGCACGACTTTCATCTTAAATTGGGGGCCAAAATGGTGAATTTCGGTGGTTATGAGATGCCGCTAGCCTATTCAGCTGGGACTGTTAAAGAACATCTTGAATGTAGGAGTGGTGCTGTAGTGTTTGATGTATCTCATCTGGGTACTGTCCTTAAAACCGGCAACAGTGCTTTTGAGGAGTTACAAACTGCCTTCACTAATGATTTAAATAAAATCTCAACGAATAAATGTCAGTATACTCACTTGCTCAACGATGAAGGGTTTGTAGTCGACGATATCATTATCTGGTGGGTTAAAGAAGAGATGTTTCTCGTTATGCCAAACGCCTCCAATACGTCTAACGTGTTAGAAGCCATAGGTGGAGACGATATTACTTCTAACAGATGTGTTTTGGCTTTACAGGGACCTAAAAGTCGAGAGCTCATTAGCAAACTAAGTTTTGATATTGCACAAACTAAATTTAATACGGTATATGAGTTTGACTACAAAAATACAAAAGCTTATGTTGCTGGTACAGGCTATACCGGAGAAGATGGAATAGAAGTTCATGTGGACAACCAAGTTGCAGAAGAGTTTTTTGCGACGGTATTAGATCTGGGGTTTTCGCCAGCCGGCTTAGGGGCAAGAGATACACTGAGACTTGAAGCGGGATTACCGCTATATGGCCATGAGATCAGTCTTACGAGATCGACTCTGGAAGCAAACTTAGGCTGGGTAGTAGCTTTTAACAAACCTTACTTTATCGGAAAAGAGCAACTTTTGAATCTTAAATCCGCTGGGAAAAAACAAACACTTGTAGGCTTGAAAAGTAGTATTAGAAAACCTATAAGGCAGTTTGACTTAGTTTATTCTGATGGAAATTTGATCGGTGAGGTGGTTTCTGGCAATTACTCTCCGATATTGAATGTGGGTATCGGTACAGCATATATTAATGTGGATCAAGCATTGACGGTTGGCGATTCTGTTACTGTAGTTTCACGGAATTCAGAAACAGAATCTATAATAACTAAATTACCCTTTGTGCCACATAACAGAAAAAGCCAATAAGCTTAGAAATTTGGCTAAAAGTTCGATCAAAATAATTGTAAAAATAGATAAACGTAGAACAAGAAAGTAACCGTATGCCAACTTTTACTCCTCATACTCCTGAAGAAATAAAACAGATGTTAGGGTTTTTAGGTTTGGATTCTATCAGTGAGCTTTATTCTCATATACCAGATTCGCTAAAACTTGGTAGGCAACTTGCATTTCAAGGACTTGACTCAGAATTTGACGTTTTAAGTGAGCTAAGTTTAACAGGTGAAACAAATATTAATAGTGCGATCTGTTTTGCTGGATATGGTGCTTATGATCGGCTAATTCCAGCTGCAACTAAACAGCTATCTGCTAGGTCAGAATTTGTAACAGCCTATACTCCATATCAGCCAGAGGTTGCCCAAGGTGTTTTGCAGGCGATATTTGAGTATCAAACATTTATTACTAGACTATACGGAACAGATATTGCTAACGCTTCCCTTTACGACGGTTCTTCTGCTTTAGTGGAAGCGATAAATATTGCAACGTCCCTAAGGGGTTCAAAAAAAGTAGTCCTTTCAGAAAGTATTTTTCATAACTATAGACAAGTAGCAGATACGTTTTCTAAGGGTACAGATACTGAAATAGTTACCGTAAAAGAAAGTGATTTAATAGAAGATTTAGAGCGTTTCATTGACAGCAAAACTGCCGCTGTTGTAGTCCAGACACCAAATCGCTACGGCTATTTGGTTGATTTAGAAGAATTAAGTCCAACTATTTCCAAACATGGGTGTTTGTTTATTGTAGTAATGGATCCTATTGCAGCAAGCGTTCTCAAACCACCAGGTAAGATCGGCGCTGATATTGTAGTAGGGGAGGGACAACCAATTGGTATGCCGTTGTCTTACGGTGGACCTTACTTGGGTCTTTTTTCTCTTAGAGAAGATTTAGTACGGAAATTACCTGGAAGACTTGTGGGCAGAACATATGACTTGGATTCAAAGATAGCATATGTGACGACACTCCGATCTCGAGAACAGGATATTCGTCGAGAAAAAGCTTCATCTAACGTCTGCACAAATCAAACATTAATGGCCGTAACTGCGGCAATACAGCTTAGTTGGCTCGGAACATCGGGAATCTTGAAAGTCGCACAAAACTCTTTTTCAGCGGCACACTATTTGCATAGTGAGCTTCACAAGCACGATTTTGAATTTGCATACGATAAACCGTTTTTATGGGAATTTTCCTTAAGGTTTAATCAAAACATCGATAAGATAATAGACGCTATGTTGGAAGAAGGTTTTTTGGCGGGGGTAAAAGTTACCGAAGAGTTTTCTAAAGAAGAATTTTTAGTTGTAGCTGCAACAGAAAAAAGAACACGAAGTGAGATTGACTCATATGTAAACGCTTTGGTAAAGATTACAAGGTAAGGTTAGAATGTCAGAGACAAATATTAGAAAGGCACCAGGGGGCGGTAATGCAGCGTCAATTCCATTGATGGGGAACAAAGCCGAGCCGACCATATTTGAATTTACAAAAACGCACAGAAAGTCCTCAAATCTTTTAAATCAAGGAATCGAAAAGATTGATATTAGATCTGCTGTTGCTGATAAATACTTAAGAGATGAACCTGTCAATTTGGTTGAGGTGTCCGAAAGAGATATGGTGGCTCACTTTACTCGCTTATCTCACCGACAATACTCAGTTGATTTAGGGGCTTATCCTTTAGGGTCCTGTACGATGAAATACAACCCCAAGTTTTGTGATGAGTTGGCGTCGTTAGGTTGTTTTAAAAATATGCATCCCGGCGCTCCAGCTTCGGCGGTTCAAGGATGGCTTAAGGTTATGGTTGATCTGGAACAAATCTTGTGTGAAATAACTGGGATGAGTCAGGCGACGTTACAACCGGCAGCTGGAGCTCAGGGAGAGTTGACTGGGTTGTTATTGATGAAAGCTTGGCACAAAGATCAAGATCATAGAAAGTCCACAATAATAATTCCAGATTCTGCTCATGGTACAAATCCTGCATCAGTTACACTCGGTGGCTATAAAGTTAAAACGGTTGGCACAAATGAGTTGGGTTCGGTGGATTTAGAATCCCTTAAATCTATATTGAATGAAGACGTTGCTGGCATCATGCTTACCAATCCGAATACTTTGGGTTTGTTTGAAGAAGATATTGTAGAAGTTGCACAATTGATTCATTCTGTAAACGGATTATTGTACTATGACGGAGCAAATCTGAATGCGATACTAGGGAAAGTAAGACCTGGAGACATGGGTTTCGATATTGTACATCTTAACTTACATAAAACCTTTGCAACCCCGCATGGAGGGGGGGGTCCAGGGGCTGGTCCAGTAGCAGTGTCAGAGAGGCTGATCGATTATCTTCCCGGTCCGAAGCCGGTGTTATTGGATGATGGATACTACGATTTTAAAATCCCGTCGAATTCAATTGGAAGGATTCATTCTTGGCACGGTAACTCACTAGTTTTATTAAGGGCTCTTGGATATATACTTTTTCACGGTCCAAAGGGCTTGGAGAATATCAGCGAGATGGCAGTGTTAAATGCGAATTGGCTTAAAAAACGGCTGGAAAGTACTATACCAGCAGCTTACGACAGACCTGTTATGCACGAGGTAGTATTATCTGCACAAAAGCTTTCCAAAGAAAGTGGAATAAAAGCCTTAGATATTGCAAAAGCACTATTAGATAAGGGATTTCACGCACCTACAGTTTATTTTCCTCTTTTGGTTCACGAGGCGTTAATGTTTGAACCAACAGAAACTGAGAGCCTTGATACTTTAGAAGAGTTGGCAGAAAGTATTGACATGATAGTAGAAGATGGCAAAAAGGATTTAGAAGCAATTAAACAGCTACCTAAAAATACACCAGTAAGACGAGTCGATGAAGCCCTTGCAGCTAGGAAGTTAATCGCTACCTTTGACTCAATAGGCGATTAAAGTTAAATATATATGCCGTTAGAATATAGTCGTAGGATCTATGGACTTGAAAACGAATACGGAGTCACTTGTACTCTCAAAGGGCAAAGAAGACTCTCTCCAGACGAGGTATCCCGATACATTTTTAGAAGAGTGGTCAGTTGGGGGAGATCTTCGAACGTATTTTTGGAAAACGGAGCCAGACTTTATCTAGATGTCGGTTCTCATCCCGAATATGCGACTCCAGAATGTGACCTGATTAGAGACTTAGTTGTTCACGACAAAGCCGGAGAACTTATATTATCCAAGCTTGTCGAATCCGCTGAAGATAAGCTGCGTGAAGAGGGGATTAGGGGAACTATCTATTTAGTTAAAAATAATACTGATTCTGCGGGTAACTCTTACGGTTGTCATGAAAATTATCTTATAAAACGAACCGAAGACTTAAATAAGTATTCTGAGATTATAATTCCATTTTTAATATCTAGACAAATTTATTCCGGAGCTGGTAAAGTTATAAATACGGCAAAGGGTGCCGTCTTTACCATTTCACAGCGAGCAGAGCATATTTGGGAGGGGGTATCTTCAGCGACTACGAGAAGCAGACCAATAATAAATACACGTGACGAAAGTCATGCAGATGCAGAAAAGTATCGACGACTTCATGTTATCGTTGGAGATTCAAATATGAGCCAATTTGCCACCTTCCTTAAGGTTGGAGTAATGGGATTGGTTCTTAGGGTGCTCGAAGATAGGTCACAGAGTTTTAGGGATATGACCTTAGACAATCCGGTAAGGGCAATCAGGGAAATTAGCCACGATATCACCCTTAAAAAACGAGTCAAATTAATTAATTCTAGAGAGCTAACGGCCTTAGAAATACAAAACGAATATTTGGATAAGGTTATAAAATATGCTGACCATAACGGTCTTCCCGAAGAAGAAGCTACCATTTTAAAACTTTGGATGACTACGCTGAGACTTCTTGAGTCAGATCCCATGCAGTTACAAGACCAAGTTGACTGGATAGCTAAGTATCGACTCATTGAAGACTACCGGACTAAAAAACGGATATCTATGTCCTCACCACTGGTTGCGTTGATCGATATACAATATCACGACACTAACAGAGACAGGGGGGTATTCTACAAGATGGAAAGGCGAGGGTTGGTTAAAACTTTAGTTAAATTCGAAGAAATTGAGAGTGCAATTGAAACTCCCCCTAGTACGACCAGAGCTTTGTTAAGGGGAAATTTTGTAAAACAAGCTAAAATCAAAAACCGAGATTTCACCGTAGACTGGCTACATTTAAAATTAAACGATCAATCTCAAAGAACGATACTCTTAAAGGACCCATTTAAATCTCATGATGAAAGGGTGGAAAAGCTCATTGCGAGTCTGTAATGTAGTAAAGTCATGAAAGGTAATACCAGCTTCGACTATGAAGTATTAAATGGCTGAAAAAAACCAATAAACATATAAAACTTTTGGTAAATAAAGCAAAATATATATCTTCGTTGTAGAAATACTAACTGAACTCAAATAACAGATTTATTTAGATAACCTAGTTTGATATGTGTAATTAGTAACTCATTGTCGAGTTTATACGGAATATACTCTTCGCATTAGTGCAAAAGTACTGCGATTACCCATCGCTAACTAGAACTTGATATTTAATCTTATATTGATCTAATATTAATCACTATGAATTTAGAACTACCAGGAGATGAACATCCTATAAGACAACAGTTTAAAAAATGGCTGAGCGAACACGAAACTTACTCAAATCGAGAATTGGCAGAGGGCGGATGGGTGGTACCGCATTGGCCGAGACCGTGGGGACACGACTTGTCTCCGATCGATCAACTTGTCATTGAAGACGAATTAAAAAAGAATAAGGTTCAGAAACCTTCCAACCAAATCGGAATAGGGTGGGCTGGGCCTACGATTCTGACTGCGGGAACTCAGGCGCAGAGAGATCGTTATCTCTTTCCAATAATTTCAGGAGATGAAATATGGTGCCAACTTTTTTCCGAACCAGATGCGGGATCAGATTTAGCTTCACTCAGAACTACGGCTGTTCAAGACGGCGACTTTTTTGTAGTTAACGGTCAAAAAATATGGACCTCTTTTGGACATGTTGCAAAATTTGGAATTTTGTTAGCCAGAACTGATTCGACTGCCGATAAACACAATGGAATCTCTTATTTTATATGCCCTATGGACGCTGAGGGAATAACAGTTACTCCAATAATTGACATGACTGGTAACCACTCTTTTAATCAGGTATTTTTGGACAATGTTCACATTCCTAAAGAAAATTTAGTGGGGGAGCTAAACAAAGGTTGGTCGTTAGCAAAAGTTACACTTCAGAATGAAAGAGTTTCGCTTTCAACGGGAGGAGCTCTCTGGGGTTTAGGTCCCACCGCTGAAGATTTAATCGGACTACTTAAGATGGCTTACTTAATGGGATCGCCGAATTTGAATTCACAGATTTTAAGGGACCAGTTAGCAAAAGTGTATAGCGAGAGTCAAATCTTAAAGTGGCTGACGCTAAGACAAGTAACATCTGCAATCAAGGGAAACCAACCTGGACCCGAGTCGTCCGTAAGAAAGGCAATTGGTGACGAGCATGGACAGGCACTTTTTGAGTTGGCAAAAAACCTCTCTGGTTCGTTGGGGATGCTGTCAGATGTTTCCAAATTAAAAGTAGCTGACAAAATTCAAGAATTTGCAGCCAGCTGGCACTACGGATATGCATTTTCGAGAGCTTTAACGATTGGCGGTGGCACTTCAGAAGTTCAACGCAATATTATTGCCGAAAGGTATTTTGGCCTACCTAAAGAACCAGATCTGTCGGTTGGTTGAACCTACTATAAAATTTCACTTCTGTCGACTTACGATAATCCTAAATTCCCTTTTTTATTTTTATCCTTACCATATTTGTTCTATTTTTAATTCCTAAATTTAAAGGATTAAACCCTTTTTATAAGACTTATTTGCAGAAGTACTTTTAGAAGAAAATATCTCAGAAACCTTTTAGATAGCGTCTCTGATTTTATTTCAACCATCTTTTTAAAAACAATATAACCCAAATTTTGACTTATTTATACAGTCTGGTTTATACAATCTGGGCATTTATTTTTTAAATATGCTATGATACCAAATGTGAGCAAAACTATAAAATTTATACCTATAACAGTTTTACTGTTAGCTAGTATTTTAGTTGGAACATTAACTGCAACCCATGCATTTGCCTCCAATAGAACAAGTAAGATCATTTCAACTACAACAACTAGAGCTGAACATACTACTAAAACTATGTCGTCATCTACTCTAGAGACTTCAGTTACAACTACGACCTTACCTACAACTACAGTTAGTTCAACTAGCAGTTTGTCAAATACAACTACTACTTCAATTCCTCCCTTTCCAACTAGTCAGAGTAGTATCGGATGTGTCAGTGAACAAACTCTACAAGCATGGTTTCCATATATGGATCTTTCAACTACTAAAACTGGCCCGTTGTATCCCCAAAGTGTTGATGGCAGCTTTATGGAAACTAATTTTATTTATGGATGTTACCTAAATAAAAATTTCGCTATTGTATACGCAGGTACGATGTGGCAGTACGGGATTTACAACGGAACCCCCACACAGGGGATCTTTATTGTATTGGATTTCTGGAATGTTCCGTCCTCATCAAATATATTTATTCCTTTACCCGGAGCCGATCACGAACCCAATCCTTTGCAGATAGTTTCTGTAAATCCACAAGGGGATGTATTAACACTTGAACCCTTAACTGGAGCACTTGCTTACAATAGCCATCCCAATCCAAATATAAATTACTATTTCAGTATACCGTTGGGTAAATTTATTTCCTAATTTGATAAAAGTTCGTAAAATATGTTGTCTAAATTAAGATTATTAACGGTAGCTCTCATACTGGTAGGTTTATTATCTGCTTGTCAAGTACTGAGCGATCACAATCCTTCCCTGGTACCAACAGTACCACCTCCCCAAATTTGAATAGGTATTATTTAATAAAACCAGCTTCAGATGTACAACCTGATTTTTTACAGAGGCCTATAGAGGGTGTCAGGGGGCCTATTTAAATGAGGTAGGTACTGGGGCAAGTATTATTCAATTGGACTTTGGTGGCGAGGAAGCCAATGTATTTCCGGGATACGTCGGTACACATACAAGAGCTCGGTATAGTTATCCCTACACATTTGGCAAGTTCTAG
>JAJYVQ010000057.1 GCA_021791915.1 Actinomycetes bacterium
ACAGGGAGGTCAGTCAGCTCTGTTTGCTGGACAGCTTGCTAAAAGCTATGCTCCCTCCTTAAATGTCTTAGGAGTTGTCGCTGCTGCTCCAGCAACTGGTTTCCCACTCATCGTCGACGTATTGGCAAGTGACAACGCCGTGGAAGGCTTTACTGTTACCGCAGCTTGGACCTGGTCAAAAACTTACAAGGACCTTTCTGCCTCAACTGTTTTTACCCCAACAGGTATTGAAGTGGCATCCAAGTACGTTGGCTCCGTTTGTACTAACACATTGGACGGAATTCTATCGAAGTACCCCGCAAATGTAATGTTTAAAGCCAATGCGGCCAAAAGTCCTATAATTCAAAAGATTGCCATCGAAAACAATCCGGGCAATTCGGTAACTGATGCACCAATGCTGGTAGTACAGGGTACCGCCGATACTACAGTTCTGCCAATACTAACCGATACTTACGTAAAAAGCGCCTGTTTAATTAAAGACTCAATCGACTACGTTCATGTTCCTGGAGCAACTCATGGTACTGTAGTTGAAGAAGAAGCACAACCCATATCACAGTGGATGCAAGCCATTGCCTCTGGTACCCCCAATAACTCAACTTGTGCATTAAATCCAGATTATGTCACTGGACCAGCAACTGGAGTTTCTTAATCGCATCTTAATTTGGTTCAAAATCTTGTTGCTGGTTTGAAGCTTTAAAATAGTATTTTTTAAGATGGTCAAAACTCACAGCCACTCCTTCGGTGACAACCGAACCATTTCTAACCGCTAAAACATAAGACTTACTTGAAATCTTGCATTTAACCCAAGTATCAGTTGAACATATAACCGTTGTATTTCCTTCAGACAAGTCGGCTGTATCAGTAAGCTCACATAAATCTTTTAGTACTACTATCACTTCACCATTTTTGATCTCTTTTTGCCTTGTCCTTGATGATTTCCATATCTTCTCACAACTGTCACAACCATAATCCAAAAATGCTAGCAAATAAATGCAATCTGGAGCATTTAACTTGATACGACTTTTTTCCCCGAATAGAGACGTACCAATAATATCGGTTAAGGTTAGATCCCTTGGATCTGTATTTGAATCTACGGTTTTAAACTTAGTGAAATCGAATTCTGGACTATCGGGGTATATTTCAGTCATATTAATTTTCTAAGCTTTTAAACAAACTGTCGTAGACATTGCACAACTGTACATCCGTAACATACTCATCTTCGCTGTGAGCCAATGAACTGTCCCCTGGTCCGAAATTTATCGCTGGAACGTTTAGTTTCGAAAAAAAAGCTACATCGGTCCATCCTAATTTAGGTCTAACTTCTTTTGTTATTGAAACTATTCTGTTTAAAATAGGGTTTGAAATACCTGGATATGCTGCATCAGAAACATCCAATACTTCTATTTTGTCCCCCAAGCTAGATTCAATAAATAGTCCAAGATAATTTTTAATGTACTCAACCGCCTCATCTGAATTTTTGTTAGGGGCAAACCTGTAGGAAGCAGTTATGACTGATTCGTCGGGAACTACGTTGGTAGCTATTCCACCACTTACCAAAACGGCCTGAAAAGTCTCTCTGAATTCTAAAGAATCTACAATTGGTCTCATCTCTTTAAAGTCGGCAATTCCTTGAATCACTTTGTATGATCTATGGATCGCATTTAGTCCCATCCACGGTCTTGCTGAGTGGGATCGTTTCCCCTTCACCAAAATCTTTAACTTAACAACACCTTGACATCCAGCTTCTATGATACCGTTTGTAGGTTCAAGTAAAATTGCACTATCACACGACAAATAGTTCAAATCAGCTTCATAGAGTTGTCTCAATCCATTGTGTTTATTGTCAACTTCTTCGCACGGATAAAAAATGAACTTAAGGTTAAAATGTGGTTTGACAAGATTCACCGCAAGTTTCAACATTACGGCAATTCCACCTTTCATGTCAGTTGCGCCCAATCCGTACAGCTTCTGATCACTATAATGAGATTTATCGTTATTATTGGGTGGTACGGTATCGATATGACCTGCCAAACATACGGTAGCTTCCCTACCATCTACAATATTTTCTGCAATTATGCAGTTTCCGATCCTTTGAACTTTAAGGTGGGAGCATTCTGATAAAAACTCAAAAATAAAATCTGCAATCCTTCCTTCGCTAAAACTAACCGAGGGAATATCAATTAGCTGCTCTGTCAGCTTTATTAACTTAATATCTGCCATAAACGTTCAATAAATGTCACTCAAAAATGTTTCAAAGTTTTAGTCTTAAACCTTTTAATTCACCACTACTACAATGGTCAAAATAACGTTTGTCTCAAAAAACCTTAGATATAGATTGTGCTAGCACCGATACCATTTTAGAAATGTGCTCTTGGGTGAAATTTAAATGTGGCATTAAAACTACCACGTCTCCCAAAGGTCTCATTAGAACTCCCCGCTTTACGCATTCTGCGCACACTTTTCTTCCCGCAAGACCAGGCTCTCCTTTTAATTTAAGTTCTACTCCAACCATCAAACCAATTTGCCTAATTTCAGATACTTCCGTTAACTTCTTTATTTTTCGATCGAGCTCATTTTTTAAGAATCGAGCCTTAGATGGAACTGACTCTACAATCTTATCTCTTTGCAATATCTCTATATGTTTTTTGGCTGCCGCCGCACAAACAGGATTACCGCTAAAGGAGTGTCCATGATAAAAAGTCTTCTGGCTAAGATCTTTGCCCAAAAATGCTTCGTAGATTCGATTTGAAACCACTGTTACGCTCATTGGCAAGTAACCTGCCGTTAGACCTTTACCCAAACAGATAATATCCGGTTTAATGTTACATAAATCTGAAGCGAAGTAACTTCCAGTTCTACCAAATCCAGTTGCAACTTCATCAGCAATTACAATTATCCCCAAATCTTGTGCTACCTTAACTAGTTCAGTGATCTGCAACGGGTCAGCTATATACATTCCAGAAGCACCCTGCACCAAAGGTTCTATTACAACTGCAGCTAAACTGTTATAATTTGCCTCTAGTTCCAAAATCGCTCTATAAAGCCAATTCTCGCTGCTGTAACCTGGTGTACGGATAGTATTAAATTTTAGTGGATCAAATATACTGGTACCAAATCCGCTGTCCCCTAAAGAAAGCGACCCTATAGTATCACCATGATATCCACTCGTTAAAGTCAAAAAAGTACTCCGTTGACTAATTCCGATATTTAACCAATATTGAAATGCAATCTTTAAGGCCTGCTCCACAGATGCTGCACCGTCAGAAGCATACAAAAAATGGGGGTCGACTACTGGTACTATTTCAGTGAGCGCTTCACTTAACTCGATAATTGCAGTATTAGTATTGCCGAGTAAGGTGCTATGGCATACTTTATTAACCTGAATCGAAATTGCCTCATTTATTTCATTGTTATTGTGTCCTATCGTAGTTACCCAAAGCGAACTTATGGCATCTAAATATTTTTTATCGTCCACATCGATCAAATAAGGCCCTTCTGCTGCTTGAACGACAATTGGTGACATTTCTTCGAAAACTGACATTTGGGTAAAACCGTGCCAGACCCGTTTAACATCTCGTTTTATCCATTGATCGTGCATATCAGTCAACTGTAGATATAAAAATGTTCTTTTTTTGACTGAAGGTCTGCATTGCTTCCATTCCCAATTCACTTCCAATACCAGACTGTTTATAACCCCCAAATGGGGTCGAAGTTCTGACGGAAGAGTTGGAATTTACAGACAGTGTTCCAGATTTTAAACCTTGTGCAACTCTTAGGGCTTTTGAAATATCTTTGGTCCATATCGACCCGGACAGACCATATACTGTAGCATTTGCTAGTCTAATAGCGTCAAGCTCATCTTTAAATTTCAATAACGTTAATACTGGTCCAAATATCTCTTCTTGTACGACTGCAACATCTTCACTTTGCGTTTCCAATAAAATAATTGGGAAGTACGCCCCCTTACCTGCTGGAACTTCGCTTTCATAGATTATTTCAACTTCTTTATCCAAATTATCAATAAAACTTGAAACTCTGCTCTTGTGGACACTTGAAACAAGCGGGCCGACTTGAGTCTCTTTGTCTGCTGGGTCCCCCAAAACTATTGACTTAGTACTATTAATCAACAGTTCTTTAACTTGGTCATAGACACTTTCTTCAATTAACATTCTGCTTCTGGCACAGCAATCCTGGCCGCAGTTTGCAAAAACTGACATAGGCTGAGCAGAAGTTGCCTTCATCAGATCAGCATCGGAGAATACTATCGAAGCCGATTTTCCGCCCAATTCCAATGAAACTCTCTTTAAATTATCTGCAGCAGACTTCATGATAGATTTGCCAACTGCAGTAGAGCCTGTAAAAGAAATCTTTGAAACATACTCATTTTCAGCCAAAGCGGCTCCTGTTACATTCCCCACTCCCGTGGCAACCTGAAAGACACCTTTTTCAAAACCAGCCTGCAAGGCTAAATCCTGTAACTTTAGTGCTGTCAGAGGAGTCCATTCGGCCGGTTTTAAAATTACGGTATTTCCGCAAGCCAAAGCGGGAGCGAGTTTCCACGATGCTATTAAAGCTGGAAAGTTCCAAGGAACTATTGCTGCCACAACTCCAAACGGCTCATAGATTGTTAGGTCCAGTCCGCTAGACACGGGTACGGTAGTTCCGAAGTGCTTGTCAACCGCACCCGAATAGTAATAAAAAACTTCTGCAACCGATGATATTTCTTCCAAAGAATCAGAAATTGGTTTTCCTACATTTAAGGTTTCTAACTGAGCCAATTCAAGTCTATGTTTATCAACTAAGTCTGCAAATCTTCTAAGCATCAATCCCCTATCGGATGGAGAGACTTTCGAATACTTTTCATAAGCTTTTAGAGAAATTTTTATAAGATCGTTTACTTTCCCCTTTGAATAATTCTCGCATCTTTCAATGACCGAGTAGTCGAACGGATTGATTATGTCAGTAAATTCTTCCATTTGGTTAATTTTAGTCTAGCCGCCTGCTCAACGTTAATAGATTTTAAGAGTATGTCGGTATGAATTTGTAGGTAACATATATAGAAAATCCTTACAGAGAATCTTAATAGAGGTCAATATTAACTGGCGATATTGATTTGAGATGTTGATTTGGTGCATTACTTAATTTATGATCTGCTCAAATCAATACTTTAATTTTACGACCAAATTCTAAGTTCTCCTAACATCTTAAAGTCTTTCTTCTTAAAATCCCTAAAGTCTAAGCAAAAAGTCTATCTTGTGCCGACGAGCCATTTGAAATATATAGCTATAAACCGCCGAATTCTGCTTTTAAAACATCTTCGGATAGTTTCAAAACCAAGTACCTATGCCTGCTTTTGTAACGAAGTTATGTATAACATTTGAGTAGTTCACAACTACACATCTCGACTCATCATGCTAGTAGGTTAGCAATTCGCCCAAAGCTATTTTGTTGCTATCATGCGTGGTTAAATAGACTTAGAAAGTTCCTTGAACGGCCCTATATCATTTGATTTTTCGGGATGCCACTGAACGCCTAGCACGAACCTACTATCAATAGCTTCAATCGCTTCAATAATACCGTCGCTACTTTTGGCAGTAACTCTTAAATTTTTACCCAACATATCTATCGACTGATGATGATAACACTTTACTTTTGCAGTAGAGCCGTAAATACGTTCGACAATCGAAGATGGCTCCGCAATAATATCAGTGTTAAAAATATCAGTGTTAAATTCTTCATTTTGCTTAGGTTCTCTATGAAATTCGCCAGTTTCTGAAACGGTTGGCAGGTGTTGAATAAGCGTACCGCCAGCTGCAACATTTAAAATTTGAATACCACGGCATATTGCTAATATCGGTAAATCTGTATCCAACGCAACTTTAGTAATAGCAATTTCAAATAAGTCTCGTGTCAGATTCCAAACTTTCACGTCCTTACTAATCGGTTTGCCATATACTAACGGGCAAATATCTTCCCCACCTATTAGAACCAATCCGGACAAACTTGACAGAAGGTCATTGGCATAAACTTTTAAACTACCTAACAGTTTTCCAAATATTTCCGCAAATTCTGAAACCGCAGAAACTCCAGGCTTTTCACAAAGAAGGTTTAGATAATCCAAATCAGTAGATTGGTTTACAACAGGAGGAATCAATATCGGTAGCATTCCCGATGACGATACCAAATCGACATAATCGGAACCAATTAACATTGCTTTAGAATCCCATCTGGACCACTTCACTTTTTGATAGTATGTAGTCAATCCAACAGCTTTAGCTACCACAAATTTTCCCCTCAAGATTAATTAAGGACCTCAATTACTTACTTTTCTCATTAATTTTATTCTCATATCATCCTGCTACATTGAGAAAGTTCCTTGGCTTTAACTAATTCTATCTAAAATCAATATATAAATAGGCAATAGGTAAATAAAAAATACAATCAAGATTTTAGCTTTACTATATCTTGTGTTGAAACATCTAACCAATTAACCAACATTTATAAAATCAAAACTACTTAAATCAAATTTGGGATTAAACTAACAGACATCTACAAAATTTAATTTAAGACATTGCAACACGCTGACTTTTTAATTACTAACTCAAATGCTCTCATTGGAGATAAATTCATTAAAAATTCGACAATATATGTTTCCAAAAACAAAATTATAAAAATTGACACGAAATCTCACCAAAATCGGGATGCCATACCAAACATAACAACGATAGACGCAAAAAACAACTTTGTGATACCTGGATTCGTAGACTTGCAAATTAACGGTAATCACGGTGCATTATTTAGTGAATCCAACTCTGTAGCAGATTTCACTTTTATGCTTAAACCTCACCTAAAGTCAGGAACCACGTCGGCTTTTGTCAGCCTAATCAGTCCAAACGAGAAACAGATATTTAAAACTATTGAAATTTTTGAGGCAGCTAACAATACTTTAGGTTCTCAAATTGTAGGTCTCCATCTGGAAGGACCTCTATTGTCAAAATATAAATCGGGTATTCACAATGTCGCCAACTTCACAAATTCATTTTCCAAAGTTTTGATTAATAAACTTGGAGAATTAACTTCAAATTTTAAAGTATTAATAACTCTTGCCCCCGAAGAAATATCCTTTTCTTTTCTAAAGCGACTGCTCGACAAAAATATCAAAATAGCTATTGGACACAGCAAAGCGAGCTTTGAAAGAACTCAGTTAGCAATTGAGTTAGGAGTTGAACTTGGTACTCACATCTTTAATGCTTCTGAACCAATTGGAGGGCGTTCGCCTGGTTTGACAACGTCATTGCTATTAAACGATAAGGTGTATGTAAGTATGATCGCTGATAGTAAACACTTACATAGTGCAACTGTCGAGGTAATAAAACGCATAAAACCACATGGGAAATTAATTTTAGTATCGGATTCGATCTGCTACAAGAGTAAGGAGTTTAAAGAGATCAAAATTGGCGACAATATTGTTGTCAAAAAAAATGGAGTTTTGCAAACTAAAAACAGTCAATCTCAAGACGCTGAAAATTTTAAACTTGCTGGCAGTGCAATCTCATTAATAGATGCAGTTAAAATATGTCGGGACCAATATGGCTTCAGTCTAGCAGAGTCAATAAACATGGCAAGCCTAAATCCGGCAAAACTTTTAAAGATGGATAGTTCAATCGGAAGTTTAAATTCCGGTAGCATAGCAAATTTAGTTATCTTGGATCAAGAATTAAATGTAATGTTAGTAATTTCAGATGGAAAAATTGTAAAACATTCTCGAAATATTTCTATTTTAGATCCATTACCATCACGTGACCGTGAAGTCTAGATCCATCCTTAGCTCTAATGCCAGGCAGTTCCAACGGTTCTCCATAATCTTTAAAACCAACTGACCGAAAAAATTTTACTGCATTCTGATTTTCTAATACGGTTTCGAGATGTAACCCAGGAGAACCTAGGCTTATAAATCGCTGTTTAATACTCTCTACGAGTTCTCTTCCCATCCCCATTCTACGACCTTGTTCTAATATATCTATATGCATATGCGAAGGCCACCTTGGATCAAGAAAGGGCTTTTGCGGAAGTCTTCTTTTCGAGATTAAGTCACTTAAGACATCAGAAAGCGTTCTCCACATCGCAGGTCCTGTTCCTTTAGTAAACATCAATCCTCTATTAAAAGCATGCTTCATCCCAATCATTGCTGGATTCCATGCATTTTTCGAATCAAAGCACCCGAGTGAATATCCTACAACCTCACCGTCTATTTCTGCCACGAAACAAGATTCTGGCTCCATATCAGTATAATATCCACACCACATATCTGCAAAACTCTCTATATCCGACCAATAAATATCAGCTGGCTCACCCATATACCCCGTCATGAAACAAATGTTGCGAACTGCTTGCCTATCTTCTTTTTCAAATGGACGAACCTTGATCGAATGCACTAACATCAATATTAATGGAAAACTCTAATCTTTACAATATTGTACCAAAAGTAAAAGTAAACAATCTTTTAAGTCAAAAGACAATATACCTACCCCAAAATATAAAATATGGTATTAACAATTCAATTCCAGCTCAAGGATATGTACTTCATATTAAGCCTGAGGAGATATTGATAGATTCTAAAGATGAAGCTGGAAAATATTATGCTAAAAAAACTTTGGAACAGCTTGTAACTAATGACAACTCAGGTGAACAAAAGTTACCTTTGGGAATAATCGAAGATTGGCCTTCGATAAAAACACGTGGGGTTATGTTAGATATATCAAGATGCAAGGTTCCGAAGCTTAAAACCTTATTTTCTATTATTGACATTCTTTCCAACCTCAAATACAATCATCTACAACTTTATACCGAACATACATTTGCCTACTCCAATCACAAAACCGTATGGGAAGATTCCTCTCCTTTGTCCCACGAAGATATATCTCAGATCCAAAACTACTGTAAAGATCATTTTATAGAACTATCGGCAAATCAAAATACCTTGGGACACATGGAAAGGTGGCTTATTCATGACCAATATAAACATTTAGGACTAAAGATTGGAAATGTCCTATCACCTTACGGGCTTATGCATCCCGCAACTACTCTAAACCCAACTAATCCCGAAGCCAAAATGCTTGTTTTAGACCTCTTGGAAGAATTGGTACCGCTATTTAGCTCAGATAAAGTAAATATAGGTTTAGACGAACCATTTGAATTGGAACCAAACAATTATTTGGAGTGGGGGAACTACCTGAACTATTTGGCCAAAAGTGAACCGCTAAAAAATAAAAAGATACTAATCTGGTCCGATATGCTCAATATATACCCAAAGCTGATTGAGCAAGTCCCCGAAAATGCTGTAGTTCTCGAATGGGGCTATGAGTACAACTCTCCATTTGCAGCAAACCTAGAGCGGTTAAGTAAAGCCAATCTGGAACATTGGGTAGCCCCTGGAACTTCGAGCTGGCTATCTATCACGGGGAGACTCACCAACTGTATAGAAAATACTAAATTGGCAGTTACAAATGCAATCAATTACGAATCAACGGGCTTTCTGATGACAGACTGGGGTGACTTCGGTCATCTTCAATGGTGGCCCTTTTCATGGCCTGGAATAGTTGCAGGCGGTGAACTAAGTTGGTGTGGAGTTCAACTTCTTGCCTCATATAATCTAGATGTATTAAAACAGTCAATATCCCAAGTAGTTTACCCTAAGACAGCAAAGTCCTTACAGTTATCCGATATATTGCTCTCGGTGTCCGATGTAAATTCAAAAATAAAGTGCCAATTTCCAAATTTATCAACACTTGCACTTTCATTATATCTACCTCAACTACATACTGGAAGCGGGTTAACAACAAATTTAGAACTAAGCGATATAGATAACTGTCTAGAAATATTAGAAGACAACAGAGTGAAATTGAATCAAGTGGAAATTTCTGCTGACCTTGAACAATTACGGTGCGGAATTGAACTCATGGAACTGATATTACGAGACAACAAATACCGTCTAAACTCGACGGGTCATATAAAAGATGTCCCAACAAAACTACGGAAGTCACTTTCTGAAGAATTAGCTGAGTTAATAACCAAACATAGACAATTTTGGAGTCAGTCCTACCAGATTGGTGGAATTACTGAGTCATTAGAGTGGCTCAAAAATCTCCATAAGACATATGAGACTGGGTTTGCTGACCCAAACTGGAGCGGGCCCCTTAAAATTCTTCACAATAGCTAGTGGTTTTAGATCAACCAAACAATTGTAACTTTTATATCGACCAAGGAATCTAAATCGATCACGAAAATAATTTATAAGTAAAGTACTGACTTTAGTTAAACAAACTCAGTATAAATAATCGTTCCTCACAACACCCTAACTCTAAGGGATTATGAGGAACGATCGAGTTCAATTTTTATACAAATTTAACTTATAAATTAAATCTTTTGAGTACCTTTTTTAATAGCTTTCTTAGAGCGTCTCAGCTTTAAAACCATGGTAAATCCAACTAACAGACCAGTTCCTGCAAGTATTGACTCGCCTAAAAACGGCTCACCTGTTTGTGCCGATGTAGCGTTAGGCACCACGCTTCCAGAAGTAGTGGGTGGTATGGTAGTTGGCGGGGTTGGAACGGAAGTCGATGATAAAGCTCCAGTAGCCGATATTGAAAGATTGGTACTAGCAATTTCGTAATTTCCAGTACCTAAGCAAAGTCCATTGTTGTCGTTACTATTGATAAACGAATCCACAATGTCTTCACAAATATAGATATTGTAGTTACCGCTCGGTAAATTCAAAGCAGTTGGGTTTATGGTTAAACTTCCACTCAACTTAGGTCCGTATAATGTCGAATTCGCTAGATTTGTTGGGTCAAATAGATAACAGTCATTTGATATCTGGACGTTGGCATCTCCCAGACTTGAAAGATTAACTATTGGACCACCAGTTTGATTCTGTATTTCAGCTATAATCTGATTAGAAGGAGTATAGCCAAACAGAGGTGCTCCCGTACTTGTAAAACAACTTGTGGCAGTTGACGGAGCAGTAACTGCAGGAACGCTATCCAAAACACTCTGGATTTGTTGAACTGAATTATACCCCCATGATGTAAGAGAACTTGCAGCATCCGAAAGATTTACAGTGGTTCCTGAGATGCTTACTGCAACGGTGGGCGGACCGAGGGGATTTGGAGTATTTGCATAAATCGCCAATGTCTCTGCTAACGCACCAACGGCTTTTGACGGTGGATTTGTGAATCCAGCTGCAACTACAGCGCAACCAAACATTCCATCATTAATTTGCTGTTGCGTTGGAGGACATGAAGCATTAGGGTCTGGTCCTGAAGCACCCGTTGCTGTAAGTCCCGCAGTGAATGGGGAAGGTAAGGTAATGGTATAGTCTTTGCAGGTACCTCCAGTTAAAGCATCTGGACACCCAGTGGTATTTCCATTTGGTTTACTGTTTACCGCTCCTAACTCATCTGTCTGATCGCCTGGTGGCACTATCATAGCTGCCAACAATGGTGCTTCTCCTACAAGTAAAATGCTTGCAGTTGAGTTACAGTCAACATATACTTGAGTTTGACCAGCAACCACATTGACCAATACCTGAGTACCGTTTAAGTCAACTACAGTACCGGGTGTGTTTGAATTTATTCTGAAATTACATACTGAGGCAGTCGCTGCAACGGCATCTTTGGTACCTGAACTTAAATTAATAGAAAAAAAGGATCCAATTAGCAGTACAAAAGCACCAGTTATAAGAGCAATAAACTTTAACAATCTATGAGTTAACTTACCAGCAGATTTTATTTTAAAACCACCCTCAGATTGGGTACTACTTAGTCTAATAGTCATTATACTTAACCTCCGTTTAATACGAACCCCGCAAATCTTCTTTGAAAGATTCACGTCTAAACAACCATCTTACTATATAAATAAGCAAACTGTCAAATTTTATCTATATTTACCACTAACCATATACCACTAACCTAAAGTTTAACTGGGATTTAAGTACATATAACTATGGTTGATTCGGCTATTAGCTTAAAACTATTTGACTTGAAAAGTACACGTAAGGTAGATATAGTTGTTTAAAAACTAAATCTTATAAAAAAGTTATTAGGAAAGGTTAATCTCAGACAGACTTGAAATTAAAATTACAAAAAGCTCATTAAAAACTTCGGAACCATTCCTTAGATTATTAAAGGACCGTCGCTAAATAGATTGTAATATATGTACAATAGATTATAAATTTAATTGTGTTTAATTTCAAAGTGTTTAATTTCAAAGTGTTTGACTTAAACAGTCAAAGACACACCATGTGACACACCATACTGGATAAAAAATATCAAATTTATCAATGATCAAGAAGGCAATACTTATTTGATAACAAATAAACAGACCAAAAGGTAAGACCGTCTATCTAGATAGTTTTTTGAATTCTTTTCAGAACCATGTTGTAAGATTACTATTCAAAAAAACTACTTCTTTGCAACTATTAATGTGTGATTTCAACTACCTAAAGTGATTTCTATTATACCGATCCAATGCTTGTGAAGCATCAAAACAGATCGCTTGGAAAGCTCTGAAAGAAACAGTTGCACAAAAGATTTAATAAACAAATTCATGAAAGATTTTGACTTTTCTAACTTTGGATAATATTTGAGCTAACTTGGCGATCAAATATGAACTCAAAACATGCGATATATTTTTTTGAAGCTCGACCACTTGGTAATTAAGTGATGAACTCTTTGAAACTTATGTATGTAATAGGCTTAGTTGTAAACTAATATCAACTAAGTTGCAGTAACAAATTCGAACTAAAGTTTATTTTGAGACCAAAACCTACTTTCTCTACAAAAAAGGTAGTTGAAAAAACTGCTAAAATTAATGCACTCAAAAGCATAATTCCTATGCTGATTATGGCTACTTTAAGCTATATTCCGCTACTGTTGACAAAACCGGGAGTAATTTCTGTCGACACTAAACAGTATTTGTATCTAGATCCCATTTCTTACTTGTCACAAGTTGCGTCAATTTGGTCATCCAAAGTTGACCTGGGCACGGTAACGCATCAAAATATCGGCTATCTTATGCCCATGGGAGAGTGGTATTCATTTTTCTCACTATTTCATGTCCCAGTCTGGATCGCCCAAAGACTATGGGCAGGAACTGTATTTTTCGTTGCCGGTGCGGGAGCTTATTACTTTTCTAGGACACTAAATCTTTCAAGAGCTGGCTCTACAGCAGGAGCCACCGTATATATGCTCTCACCTTATATGCTTCAATATATTGAACATATTTCGGCACTTTTACTCCCAGTTGCAGCATTGGGTTGGATGATGGGCTTCACTGTAATGGCTCTTAGAACCAGACAAAACCTCTATTCGTTAGCTTTTGCTATTTCGGTTGCATTAAGTAGCACAATTAATGCCACATCTTTTGGCTATGTTGCCATCGGTCCAGTAATAGTGCTAATTTTTATGCTGATTTATAGCGAAACTACGCTAAGGAGAGCAGTTTCAGTTTCGTTTCAGTTTCTAATTTTATCATTTTTAGTATCTTTTTATTGGATAGAGGGCTTGCTCATCGAAAGTAAATATGGTTTAAATGTCTTAAAACTTACTGAAAGTCTATCTGCCATCAGTTCTACATCGACTCCGGCAGAAATTTTTCGCGGAATCGGATACTGGTATTTTTACAGTTCCGACAGTTACGGGTTTGTAATACCAACGTCGATTCAATACCAGACCTGGACTTGGCTCATCGTTATTTCTTTTTTAATTCCGATAATTGCTCTCATTAGCATAGGATTTATCAAGTGGAAATATAAAAGCCTAAATGTGAGTTTGATTATAGTTGGATTTGTCCTCAGCGTTGGTAT
>JAJYVQ010000058.1 GCA_021791915.1 Actinomycetes bacterium
GTTTTCTCCAGGTGGCGATATCGCATTTACTGTACCTGTACTAGTTATAGACGGTTGTGCCCACGACGGAATTTGACTGAATAAAGAGTTGGGAGCTATCGCATCTGTTGAATTGATACCGATACTCATGAACAGCATTACAGTAAATGCTGTTATGGAGACTTTAAGGGAAGTTGGCATGTAGTTAGCATAACATAGGAAGTCGGATTTATCAACTTAGTTAGGATAAAATCTGACTAGCCTGATTTGCTTCGCTAGAGCTCTTAGATGGGTGGTTTTATAATTGTTTCAATTAGATAACAGTATGTTGCGTCTAATAATTGTCATATCGCCACAGTAATTTATTCATTAATTCATTTATTAATTTATTCATAAATTTGTTCAGGTCTATCTAATTTCACCATCTTCTAATTATTTTGATTCATAGACTTCAATTTGTTAAACATATTTAAGGGATAAATCTTTGATTTTTAGAATATTGTTAAAAGTAACTGTCAGGAAATGGTCATAAAGTTAGTCAATATAGATAACAGTAAAAATTAATTCATTGTATCTGTTTCAGATATTGGAGTTTCTAATTAACGGTAGTACAAATGAAAAAAGTTATAGCAATTAGCATAATTACAATCTTAATAGTCACCTTGGGGACATATTATTTGGTTTCACATACAAGTACTAACTTCAAACACCCTAGTCTTGCTGAATTGACTTCTATTCTTAGGACCAACAAAACATCGGCTTCAAGTAGTGATTCTAATTTTATTTATGCAAAAAAGTTATCTGAGAAACTTTTAGGGAGTTTTGAGGCTCAAAGTATACTCAGTCAGGTTCCTACCTTGCCTGTTTCGGTTGCAAAATACGGTAACTATCAGGTTTCGTTCAGCAAATATGTGGCTTACCGTTTTAGCTACTTTTATTCAGTTCAACCATACGAGTCAGTCTACAGACTGCTTAAACAAAGCCCTCCTTCAAACTGTAATGCTAACGGAACTGGAACTGTGAGCAAATACGATCAAGTAGAGTCGATTTCACTGGTTTATGACTGTGCATATGTCAGCTTAGCAATAAGTTCTGCTGAATTGATTACTACAGTGATTCCATATCAAAATTCAACTTTTGTGAGCATTACTTCTGCAGTAACTTATTACCCGAATCGACCAATATTCACAATCCTGCCAAATAAGATATCTAAGATTTCACTTCAGGTAACAGATTCTTCCGATCAAACAAAAGTGACTGAACTGACTTCTGCGTTATCAAAAACGGACCGATCAGAAATAATCCAAATTGAAACAAAGTTTAACTCTTTAAAACCGGCACTTTATGATTTCAATCCAGGGGGTCCTTCTATTTCAAATGAAGTTGCCAATGAAAAAGTTAATTTAGATTTTTATTCAGGGCCAACTATTATTTTGTCTGCAGAATATTCTCCCACTTCAGAACTAATGGGTACTGGTGGTATATCGGTTGCAAAAGGTGACTCCAATAATTACCAAATCAGACTTTCTGATCCAGGATTTGAGTTTTTAAATATCATCTCAAGTATTACAAAAGTCAAATTTATTTTAAATTAGCGGCAAATTAGTAGTTCGATCTTAAAGAATATAGTAATCAAGTTCACCAAACAATAATTAATCGAAAAAGAAATCATAATGTTAGCTTTATAGCCAAAGGTTAGTGAACCTTCGTACGGTTTTCTATTACAGATATTGAACCAGGATATGTACTTATATAGTGATTTTGTCTACTGACCAAGAAAACAAGTAACAAATTCTGAATCTTGGACTGTAGAATTTAAAAATTAACAGTCCGATAAAGTGTAATAGCAAACTTAAGCTTTGTAAAGCGACGGTCGCCGAAGAAAACCTTTTATTTACAGATTATGAAGCAATGTTACATTTACGTGACTTTTTAAAAAAGCCTATTGCCTTCTTGCTAACTGGAAGCTATATAATAAAGCAGGCGGTTAATTGAATCAGCTATCTTTATGATTCGCTTTTGAATAACTAATAAAATGTTGAAATTCCAAAAAGTATCTCTTTTAAAAAAGTTAGTAGCTATTACTGTTCTTGGCTTAATGATCGCAGCATGCAGTCGAATAAATTCAGGAGTTTCGAGTCAAAATTTGTCAAGTAATGAACTGACTAGTAAGACATTAACTGAATATGTAAAAGGACATTGGATACAGTTTGATTCTATTAAACCACTAAATTCACAGCAATGGAGAGTCGTCGATGCATATGCAAATTTTACTGCTGCTGCTCTTTCCGTTTATTCTCTACGAACGACTGCGCCTCTGATCACAGTTGTTTCAAGTCAATCAAAAGTAATATCAATGTTCACTAAGGACCTAAATTTAGGAATCAATCCTGAAGCACTTTACAACAAGGTAACTGTTGAGTCGGTTGATATTCACGGTTGTCGGGCGAGTTTGGTACTTGAGCTTTACTACCCACATAATCGAAAACTGCACTATATTTCGTCGTGGGTAAAACCATTCGATCGGAGTTTAATTAATAGATCTGAACATAATTTAAATTCAAAATCATCATCAAGCACTCTAAATATTTCCTCAAATCAATACGGTCCTTGGCTGTTTGTAGGAGATAACAAGGTCGGAGGTGTTGATACTCCCTGTGGAATTTAGCTTGTTAGGCTTAAACTTTCTTTAAGAGGCAGGTTTATATTGACTGTACAATGTTAACTAATATTTTACAAATAGTCGGATTTATATTATCAGCAGAGCTTAAAGCATGAAAGTAGATCAAGTTAGTTTATTTTATTGAAGTGTTTCGAGTCTGTGATCAATCATTTGAGGTCATTTAAAATGGTAGGTTTTTTCAAATCGCTAAATAACTTTACGCTCTTCGTTTTAACTGGGAAAAGTCTTAAAACAGCTTTGCCAGTAGCTCTGTTAATCGGCACAATACTTTCGAGTGTAAATGAAGGTCAAGATATTATTGATTTAAAGATTGGTTTTGCTACCGTAGTGCGTATTTTTGTCAATTACCTCATACCCTATTTAGTTTCAAGCTATGGATTTTTTATAGGAACTTCAAAGAAGTCAGAAAAGATCGACAAACAGATATCTTAGTTGTTACCTAAAACAAGTGATAGTTGCGTAGTGAATTAGCGATAAATTGAAACGGTTAATTATAAAGAGTAATTTTGATTCTGTCTTGAGCTAGGACTCAACAACAATCGAAGCAGTTTGAGATTCAGTTGCTTGAAAGTCCTTCGTTACACTTATAGGATCTGGCAATTTAAAAGAGGGCTTTATTTTCAATTGTTTTTCAATAGTGTTGTGTCATTGAAGATGCTCTTGACTGAGGCTAAGTAGCAATTAAGCTTTAATTGCGATTATAAGCGTATAATTGATCAAATAGATAAATTGCCAACATCAAGATGTGGATTGTATCCTCATGCCGATAGTATGATAAACCTAGGTAGACCCACAAAGCCATGTAATTAACCCGTTGTGAAAATATTGCCAAATTATTTCGGTCTCGTAGTTAACATAGAAGCTATTACCGTAGCCTTTTGTAATGACGACGAACTATCTAAATTAGGAAGCAATGGAGTTACTGAAAACTCTAAAATATAAGACATATAAAGTACTGTCGAATCTATAAAAATATTGTTCTTATGTTTAATGATCGATGATGAAGCTGGTGTACTGAATTTTGTCTTTAAGTGTTAGGATCTAAATTTTTGTAGTCAAATGAAATATCATCTAAGGTTCTAATCCCTGAAAGTATTATAAGAGTCACTTTGGTTGACCAATCAACTTTCTGAAAATGTATTTAGTTATTGACAGTAAGTAAATACATTCCTTTTGCGAGGTATTCTAACCACGAATATGTCATTTGTGTGACTTTTCTAAAATAATCGATACCTTCTAGCTAGCTGGAAGCTATATACTAATAGAAGTAATGAACTTTTATTAGGTTCAACTAGAGAAAGGAAAGCCAAAATGTCATTAGAACCTTCTTACGACTTGGCAATTATCGGGTCAGGTTCAGCTGCATTTGCTGCGGCGATAGCAGCTACTGAAGCTGGTGCTTCGACAGTATTGATCGAGAGAGATTTGATCGGTGGCACTTGTGTGAACATCGGATGTGTTCCTTCTAAAGCTTTGATTGCAGGGGCGACAGGCTATTATAAAAGCTTTAATCAGAAGATTTCCGGTATAAGTGGCGATAAGCCAAGGTTAAGCATGAAAGATCTTGTAAACTATAAAACTCATCTTGTTGGTAAGTTAAGACAAGACAAGTACATAGACTTAGCTAAGTTATACGATTTTCCAATAGTAGTGGGTTCAGCAACGTTTAATGAGAGTGGCAATTTAGAAGTTGACGGTAAAACGATAGTTGCGAAAAACTATTTGATTGCAACAGGTGCATCACCCTATATCCCTTCTTTTGAGGGTCTTGATAACGTGGAGTATCTCACCTCGACAACTGCTTTGGAGCTTACAACGGTCCCCAAGACCCTAACAGTAATAGGAGCCAATGCTGTAGGGCTGGAACTTGCGCAAATGTTTTTAATGCTTGGGGCCAAGGTGACGTTAATTGAAGCAAAAGATAGGATTGCTCCTTTTGAGGAACCAGAAATATCAGCTACATTAAACAATATTCTTGTCAAAGAAGGAATGGGTATAGTTACTGAAGCCAAGATCACCAAATTGTCAAAGAGTGGTTCAAAAAATGTTGTTGAATATGAATTTAAAGGACGAAACTACTCTGTTGCTGGGGAAAAGTTGTTAATCGCAACAGGACGTAGAGCCAATACTCATGATCTAAATCTTGAAAATGTTGGGGTCAAAGTTGATCCTATTGGAAACATTGTAGTTAATGATGAGCTTCAGACGGATAACCCTCAGGTATTTGCTGCAGGCGACGTAACTGGGCATCCTCAGTTTGTATACGTAGCTGGACATCATGGGAAAATGGTAGTAGACAATGCGATCTACAAGCTTCACAGGAAAGTAGACTATAAATCTTTACCCAAAGTGACATTTACAGTGCCTAACATTGCCTCGGTCGGAATGACTGCTCAACAGGCTGAAACTGCTGGAATCGAATATAGATACAAGGTTCTGGACTTGTCTCAGGTCCCAAGGGCGCTGGTGGAAAATAGTATTGAGGGTTTGGTTAAGTTGGTAATAGAAACCCGATCACAAAAAATATTGGGGATCCATATGCTTGCGGACAATGCCTCAGAGGCAATTTTAGCTGGTGTTTATGCAATTGATTCTGGGTATACGGTCGAAAAGCTTGCAAACAGTTGGACACCGTATCTGACAATGGCCGAATCCATCAAATTAGTTGCCCAATCATTTAATAAAGATGTTGCGACCCTCTCATGTTGTGCGTCTTAGAAAACATTAAATAAATGCTAAATATTTTTGATACTTAAAAAAAGAAGATAAGGAAGATGATGAATCAGAATTTGAACCCAAACTCCCAAACTCCAAAGGAGAACAAAGGAATATACTTATTATTGCTTGCTCCTATTTTATGTTGTGGATTTCCGTTGATTGCAGTTATAGGTGTAGCCGTTGCTTCTTTAAGTGCTTTGAGTTTGGGGATCTTGGCTGGTATAGTTGTCTTGTTGATTTCAATGGCAGTTGTCTTCATATATAAATTAAAATTTAAAAATAACAACAACTGCGCACTGAACTGTAGTGATAAAGATGGTCTAGAAAGTCACAACTTAGCAGAAAATAGTAAAGGCTAAAAATTAATAAAATCAAAAGCCGTTTTAAATTTTTAAACCAATTCGAAAAAAATGAAGTCTCAGGAAAATCAAATTTACAGTGAGACTACTAGTGTCCAATTAGACGTTGAGGACACTTTAGTAGATAATTTGACTCGTCATACAAGCTCATATGCATTGCTAAAAACAATTTTTAATTCGTGGGTTTTTAGAATATCATTTTTTATCTCTTTTGTTGTATTCGGTCTTTTATATAGCTTTATTTTGCCTTACGAATTTACTCAGCAGTTTTCTTTTTCGAATTGGTCGTTTTTAAATACAAGGCTAATTATCTGGTTGATTGTGTTGTCGATATCCATGTCCGCAGTCATATCCTTGCAAATTTTTGCCATTGGTCAAATCGATTTAATAAAAAAGCCAAAGGGAGGGCTGACTGCTTTTAGCTTTGTTGGGTCTGTTTTACCTAACTTACTTTGTTGCTCACCGTTTATAGCTACTTTATTAAGCTTGTTGGGATTTTCTGGTTTGAGTCTATATAATACTGACGGAACATTTCAACACTTTTTTGCCACATGGCAGACTGAATTTTTTGTGGGTAGTTTAGTTTTGAATTCTACTGTTTTGATTTGGGGATTCATACGAATTTCTAAGTCTCAATGTTGTAGTGATATTTGTCGGACACCGAATATATCGGAAAATCAATCAGAAGAAAGGACAGCTGATGAGTTCATCGGGTAAAACCCAAAGAGGCCACAGCAATAAACAGATTCCGCCAAAGAAAAATGCATATAAAAAGGCGCAGCGAAAGGCAATTAGGCGTAATATTATCATTTTTAGTGCAGTTGTAATTTTGTTTTTAATATTTATAATCGTGTCTAATATTTCGTCGGGAGCAAATTCAGGTTCAAGTACTGTAGGCGTAGGAAGCCTTGCTCCTAATGGTACTTTGACAGAAACTTCTGGTAGGAATCTGCAGATATCGTCTCTTAAGGGATCTCCTAGTCTTATATGGTTTGTTTCCACATGGTGTTCATCTTGTCAACAGGGCACACAGGTGATGAACGGTTATATTAGCAAATTTAAAGCGTTAAAAGTTAAGGTAATAGAAGCTGAGCTTTACGATGATTTAGGACAAAGCGGACCTTCTATTGCGTCTTTTGGAAGTCAGTTGGCAGGAAATAATTTTAACTCTCCAAATTGGATTTTCGCAACGGCGTCTCAGAAGGTCACCCAAACCTATGATCCTAAGAGTTACTTGGATATATATTATTTAATAAATTCAAAGGGGAAGATAACTTATATCAATGGTTCGCCTGGATCTACTATGTCATCGTTATTAGCGCAAGCAGAATTATTGACTTAATGAACAGCTTATCTAAATTAAAAATTGCATTTGTAACACTATCACTAGTGCTTATTGTAGGGGTATTTATGTTATTGAGTTCATCGCCACAGAGAAGTAAGTCTGTAACTGCAAATTTAACTAGTGGGGTTAATGTAGGTACGCATGCAGGATCTGGAACGTTTTTAACTTTATCGGGTAAAGATGCGAATGTGGCAAACTATTTTGAAAAAGGTCCTACTTTAATTTGGTTTATAGTAACTGGATGCGCAAGTTGTAGCGTAAGTTTGCCGATTGCAAGCCAATATTTAAATACTTTTGAAAGCAGACATGTACATGTTTTAGTCTTGGATCTTTATGGTGATTTAAGTTACTCAAAACAAGGCGAAATTCAGCTAGGCGAGTTTGGCAGTCAAGTTAGCAGTAAAGTAACAAGTAAAGCATGGACTTGGGGTTTGGCTTCAGAGTCGTTGAGTTATGCATATGATCCTACAAGCATACCTGACCAATATTTTTTAGTAGAAAAAGGAGGAGACATCTACTATCAGAATAACGATCTGGCTTCTAGCATACAGTCGTTGTTACAAAAGATCTCAGCCCTGAAAGATGCTTAAGTTTTTGATTACCAAAAGAGCTGTTAATTAACTTGTTAAAAAATTCGCTTATGTTCTCTCAAGCAGCCGTTGCAACAAGGAGTCATGTTTAAGTCCTTTGGTGTTGACAAATACTCAATTCAATTGAAATTGTTGGATTCGAAAATTACATTGCGTTACAACTTGTCGTAGTTGTTACTAACTTATGAAATCCAATGTAAGTCGGCAAAATGGTTTCGCTCGGGTCGAACATTATTATAAAGTAATTATTAGGAGGCGCCCCCGAATGAAGTATTATTTGGGCTTTAATCGGGGTGTTTTTGAGCCAATTTAATCACAAAAGTCAATTTCTGATATTTAATTATTTGAGATTAGACCTACTCTAATGTCTTATAATATGACATCCTACGGAAGGATCACACTCCTCTATTCTAAGAGTTGCAGCTTTTTCCGTAAGATCTTTTAGTTTTAATCTCACTCTTTTTAATTCATTTATCCTCTGGTCAATTTCCTCAAAGTGCTGCTTCAGTAGGTTTACGACATACAGACACGGTTTTTCATCTTTGTCTTTGTAGGAGACTATCTCTTTGATCTCTCCTAAAGAAAAACCTAAAGATTGGCAAGTTTGGATGAACTTGACAGATTCTACAAAACTTTCATCGTACTCTCTGTACCCGGAGGAGTTCTTTTTCGGAGAAGGCATTACACCTATTTCTTCCCAGTATCTTATTGTCTTTGAGGTGGTATTTGTATGTTCGGCCAGTTCACTAATCAGCATACCTATATCTTAAAACAACCAAGAGACCTTCAGTTGTTATAAATCCAATGAAGGTAAATAAAAACTCGAGAACATCTAAGTGTTG
This sequence comes from Actinomycetes bacterium, assembly GCA_021791915.1. Lineage (GTDB taxonomy): Bacteria > Actinomycetota > Acidimicrobiia > Acidimicrobiales > JABEUL01 > JAJZNL01. The sequence continues at coordinate 8,517 of JAJYVQ010000058.1, forward strand.
GTTTTATATACACAAAATTGTTTAATTAGGACTAAAGTCCCTATTAATTTTTATTCGATTATTGCATCATGTATAATATGACACCTAACACACAACAGATCGTCGATTCTAGGTTAAATGAATTAAGTCCATCCGAAGGTCTCTATGCCAGCAAGAAAGATAGCAAAAAGAACGGTTATCTTTCAATAGGTGAGGTTATCCGTAAAACAAACGTTACCAAAGCCACTGTGCATCACTACGTAGCTCTAAAAGTTCTTCCCACTCCCATAAAGACTGCTCATAACATGGCTTACTATCATCCAACTACTGTGAGCATAATAAATACAGTCAGGGCTTTGCGAGATCGTCATGTTCCGCTGTCAGTAGCCAAGCAGATGCTCGACGAATATGGCTTAGATAAAGTAAAAGAGATGCTCCAGAAAACATCAGATGAGTCGGTACTTATAGCATCTACTCTATCTGGAACAGGTGTTGAGAAACCCAGAAGTGAGATTTTAAGTGAGTATAACCTAACTGAAAAAGATTTGGCGGAATTGGAAAACTTAGGTTTGCTGAAGTTCTCTTCTAAGAGTAATCTTCTTAACAGTTCAGATAAGATATACGACTCAATAAGCGTTGAACTTATCAGCAGCCTCTCTAAAATGCGTGAGGCGGGTTTGAACGAATCTTTAGGGTTTTCTCCATGTGATGTTGTTTTATATCAAGAAGCTCTAGAAAATTTAGTTAAGTCTGAAGTCGTATATTTCTCAAAAAGACTTCTTTCAATACATCCCAAAGATGAAGCTCAAACAGTGATGAAAGCTGCTCTTGAGCAAGCTGAAAATATCTGCGTACTAGTTCGTAGAAGGATACTTTTAAATTTGGTCGATGCAAATTTTAAAGATAAAAGCGAATCCAAAAAATCTTTTAAGAAAAGTTAAGCAAATATTGTTTATGAAAATAAAGAAAGGATAGATAAATATGAAAATCAGGTCGAGAGGTTTAGGCAAACGTGAACTACAACTAGACCTCCGTGAGTTTAAGGTTACAACCGAAGCAAAAGAAGTTGTTTTAAGCGGCGTTACTCATGCACCAGTTACTTGGGAAACCAATATTCGAGTACGTTCAGAAGATATCGGAGCAATCATAAAAATAGCACTTAATCCAAAAATACTAAAGCTGGTAGTCAGATGGGTGTTTAGATTAAAGACTCCAGATACGGGAGAAGCTACAATCCAATGGGAAAAGAAGGCGCAGTCGACTGCCCTTAAAGAGAGGCTTGCAATGAGTAATTCCAAACTGGCCAATAATACCAATGAATATGCTGACGAACTAAGCGAAGCTTAGTGCCAAAAAGTTGCGTTATAAATTTCTAGAAATACTTGGCGAAATTTAGTTAATAACTTGAACGGGAGATAGTATGAGTACTTCAGACGATTTTGGAAAAAATTACGACGTAGTTATTGTGGGGGCAGGTGTAAATGGACTAACTTGTGGGGCTTATTTGGCAAAAGCTGGACTGAACGTGGCAGTGGTTGAAAAACGGAACGAATGTGGTGCATTTGCTTTAACTGAGGATCTGTTCGGGGGAGAAAATCCTACAGATACTCATGCTGCTGTTTGTTTTTTGCCTATGAGTCCAGTCTGGGGAGACTTGGATTTGGATAAATTCGGATTCGATCTTTTATTAGGCAAATCAGGTGCAGCTGTAGTTTGGCCCGACGGGAAAAACTACATATATTATTATGACTTGGATATGCAGAAACAACAACTGGAACGTCTGTCGCAAACTGATGCAAAAACTACAGTTGCTATGAGAGAAAAACTGCTTCCTCAGGCACTTGACTTGCTCTGGCTATTTTTTAAGCCACCTACAAAAGAAGGAGAGGAGAGATTCTTTAACTTAGGAGAATGTGCAGGTATTTCTGCTTCTCAAATGCGCAACATGAACGGTCTAGAGCTTTTGGATGAACTTTATACGGAAGAACATGTGAAGTTGCTTTGGTTAGCCGCTGCAGACATAGGGCTTTTTGGTGATGTGGCGATGAAAGGAGAAGGTTCGGTTGCTGTCATGTTAAGTTCGTTGTTAGCAACTGGAACTCCAAGAGGTGGAATGCACACTTTAGTTCATGCTTTGGTCAGATGTTTTAGACATTACGGAGGAACTCTGCTGTTAAACGCTCCAGTTTCTCATGTGGATTTTTCTTCCGATCTTGGATCTACAAATCATACGGTAATACTAAGTGATGAGGCGCCGTATTTGAATAAAGAAATTACAGCAACTAAAGCAGTAGTTTTTAATGTGTCTCCTCCGTTAGTTGGGCAAATGCTCGACAAAGAAAAGTTGTCACTTAAAGACCCTGAGCTTTTAGGGAAAATAAATTCATGGGAGTCCGAAGGACATTGCGCTTTTATATCCCATTTTTTGATAAACGGTTTACCAAATTGGGGTTCGAGGGAATGGAACAAAGATGTCGATATATCACCTTTCGTGCTCAGACCTTACGATTCATGGGAACATGCGCACCTGTCGCAGAGTTTGTACCATGAAGACAAGACCATGGAAGTGTTGGGAGACATAGCTGAAATATATAATCAGACCGGACAAGACAGGTCAAGGATGTCAAAAGATGGAAGATGTACCTTGTCTGTTGAGATTGAATATCCAGTATCTCTTAAAGAGTATGGTGGATTCGGCGCATGGGATAATAAAGAGCTTATAGATAAAGTACATTTAGCTCATGCCGATATGATGGAAAAGTTGGCCCCAGGCTTTAAGTCACAAATTGCCGATAGTTTGTACTTTACACCGTTGGATAACTGGAGGAGAAATGCCTCTGCTGTATTTGGTCATGAAATTGGAGGAGACAATTCAGGCCCCCAGTGGTATACGGGAAGAATAAATCCGAGGTCAACGATTAGCGGACTCTATTTTTCCCAAGGGATTTGGCCGGCTTCTTTAACTCATCTTGGCAATGGCTATGTAGCAGCATGTGCGGTAGCAGAAGATCTCGGAATCAGAGAGCAGAGTTGGTGGGTCTCGGCTCCTATGCAAAGATTTATAGAAAGGTATACTCAAAATGTCAAATCAAACTGATGTATTAATTCTCGGGGCTGGACCAAATGGACTGACTTGCGGTGCCTATTTGGCGAAATCTGGAGCAAACGTAAAAGTTATAGAAAAAAATGTCGAAAGTGGCGGGGGACTGATGACTCAGGAGCTGTCCGGGTTTAAGTTGAATAGCCATGCTATCTATATGCTACTTTCAGAGCTGATGCCACCTTATAAGGATTTGGAGCTAGAAAAGTTTGGAGTAAAGTTTGTTAGACCTGAAGTTCAAAGTGCATTTTTATACGATGATTCTAGTCTGGTATTTTATTCTGACATTAACAAGACTTTAGATTCAGTTAGGAGTTTCTCGCCTCAAGATGTAGAACCGTTTGCAAATTTGTACGATAATTTCAAACGAGCTTCCGATGAATTTATAATACCAGCAACATACGTCGGGCCTGTAGATCCCTTAGAGCAGATTGAGATGTTAGAACACTGTGGCGAGTTGGGCAAATGGCTAAATGAATTAGCTGAGTTAACTCCTAGAGAAGTTATAGCAGACTACGGTTTTAAAGATGAAAGAGTTGAGTCGGCGCTGTTATATTTGGCTTCAATGTTTGGGTTAGATCCCGATGGTGGTGGCATGGGATTCTTAACTCCTATTTACGTATATAGACTGATGCAGACTTCGCTGGTAAATGGAGGCACCCATCAAATGGCTTCTGGTCTTAGACGCGCTCTAGAAAGATACGGTGGTCAAGTTATAACTGCAGCTGAAGTTAAGGAGATTATTGTCGAAAATAACCGGGCGACCGGTGTGAAATTAGACGATGGGACATTGCTGTATGCTGATACTGTAATTAGTACGCTTAATCCAACTCAAAATTTTAAGGAACTATTAGACGATTCTGTTATGCCAAAAATAGTAACCGAAAGTGCAGAGGAATGGGAATATGACGAGACCAGTTTGTTTGTAATGAATTGGGGGATAGTAGGCTCTCCTCCAAAATATGATAACCGACCTGATGACGTAAATAAAGCTTTAAATGTGGTCTTTGGTATAAATTCCGTGGCAGACGTAACAGGTCACTTTGAAGGAGCTACGAATAACAGAGTCCCTGACGGTAAAGTTGGGCACGTGAGTTGCCCATCGATTTACGATTCGCTAAGTGCTGCTAACCACTTAAACGAATATGGAAACTGCGAGGTACTGCGTTTTGAGTGTTTAGCTCCATATGACATTAACTGGTCACAACATAAGAACGAACTTGCCAAAAGTGCATTTGATACTTGGTCACACTATGCGACCAACTTAAAGAAAGCAAATATTAGAGTTGAGCTTCCGTGGAGTCCACACGATATCGAAAGGCACCTTCCTACAATGAAACGAGGTGCTATTAAACACGGTGCATATATTTCAATACAGATGGGCTACAACAGACCTAATATGGAGTGTTCGTCCTATAAAACTCCACTTGAAGGCTTTTACGTTGCTGGTGCAAGTACTCATCCAGGAGGTATGGTGATACTTGGTGCAGGGTACAACGCCGCTAAAGTGGTTGCACAAGATATGGGACTTAACATATGGTGGGAAACTCCAGATATGGTCAAAAAAGCTGTCGAGGATGGGTATTTGCCAGAAGCATGAATCCTTAATTCTGTTAATCGTTTATCATGTGACTTCCTATAAGAATTGTAAGAAATTGAAAACTTTTATTGACATTAGTAATAGGTTGATAAAAAGTGAGCAATAAGTTGACAAAACAAATAAATTAAGTTCAAATGACAAAAGTTCTGAAGTGAGTTATTTGTAGATTAGTTTTTTTAATGAAATTGGAAAAGTAATGACTCTAAAACCAACATATTTAAGTTCAGTAATAAACGGAAAGCCTTGTGAGACAGACATTACTTTTAACACTGAAAATCCCGCCACT
>JAJYVQ010000059.1 GCA_021791915.1 Actinomycetes bacterium
ATATCTGAGCAGGGGTACCATTTGTAGGATAGATACCTATTGCATAGCCACTAATTGGAAGACCTCCGTTATCTAGAGGAGGTTGCCAACTTAAAGTTAATGAACTACCTGAAATTACAGAACTAACGTAAGTAGGAGCTGAAGGATAGTTAGTTGGAGTAGATATTACAGAAACATTGTTTGAACTATAATTTGCGACGTAAATGGTATCTGTATTCGTATTAACTGCAACAGATACAGGAATAGTACCGACACCAATGGTTGAAGTAACTGTATTAGTAGATCCATCTATAACAGAAACATTGTTTGAATTCTGATTTGCAACATAAATGGTGTTTGTATTTGGATTAACCGCTACAGATTCGGGAAAACTACCGACAGCAACGGTTGCAGTGACTGTATTTGTAGTTCCATCTATAACAGATACATTGTTTGAACTACTATTGACAACATAAATGGTATTTGTATTTGGATTAACCGCAACAGATCGAGGATATATACCGACAGCAATGGTTGAAGTAACTGTATTTGTAGAACCATCTATTACAGATACATTATTTGTACCCAAAGTTGTTACATAAATTGTGTTTGTATTTGGATTTACCGCTACAGATGCAGGATTAGTGCCGACAGTAATGGTTGCAGTGACTGTATTTGTAGATCCATTTATAACAGATACGTTGTTTGAATAAACATTTGCAACATAAATAGTATTTGTATTCGGATTAACTGCAACAGTTAAAGGATTAGTTCCGACAGCAATGGTTGTCGTGACTGTATTTGTAGATCCATCTATAATAGAAACATTGTTTGAACTTTCATTTGCAACATAAATTGTGTTTGTATTTGGATTTACCGCTACAGATGCAGGATTAGTGCCGACAGTAATGGTTGCAGTGACTGTATTTGTAGATCCATTTATAACAGATACGTTGTTTGAATAAACATTTGCAACATAAATAGTATTTGTATTCGGATTAACTGCAACAGATAAAGGATTAGTTCCGACAGCAATGGTTGTCGTGACTGTATTTGTAGATCCATCTATTACAGATATATTGTTTGAATTATGATTTGCGACATAAATGGTGTTTGTGTTCGAATTAACAGCTACAGATATAGGAGTATTACCGACAGGAACGGTTGAAGTGACCGTATAGGTAGTTCCATTTATTATAGAAATATTGTTTGAACTAGCATTTGCAACATAAATTGTATTTGTATTTAAATTAACCGATACCGATTGTGGATTAGTACCGACAGTGATGGTTGTAGTGACTGTATTTGTAGATCCATTTATAACAGATACATTGTTTGAGTTGGCATTTGCAACATAAATGGTATTTGTATTTAAATTAACTGCAATAGCTACAGGGTTACTACCGACGGCAATAGTTGAGGTGATTGTATTCGTAACTCCGGTAATAACAGATACATTGTTTGAACCTGTATTTGTTACATAAATAATGTTTGTATTTGAATTAACTGCAACAGATTGAGGACCACTACCGACAGTAATGGTTGTAGTGACTGTATTTGTAGCTCCATTTATAACAGATACATCGTTTGAGCCGTCATTTGCAACATAAATGGTATTTGTATTCTGATCAACTGCAACAGATGCAGGAACACTACCGACAGCAATGGTTGTCGTGACTGTATTTGTAGCTCCATTTATAACAGATACATTGCTTGAACCATTATTTGCAACATAAATGGTATTTGTATTTAGATTAACTGCAACAGATACAGGAGTAGTACCGACAGTAATGGTTGAAGTGACTGTATTCGTAGATCCATTTATAACAGAAACATTGTTAGAGCTAACATTTGCAACATAAATGGTGTTTGTAGTCGGATTAACGGCTACAAATTGAGGGCCATTACCAACGGGAATAATTGGATTGTAAGCTTGTGCTTGTTTAATATTTAGACCAGTTAGAACTAAGGATATCAGAACTAATGCAAATACTATTCTGACAATTAGCTGCTTAATAGACAGATTTATAGATTTGGGGATACTATCTGTTAATAACATTGAACGACCTTTCCAATTAATTATTAGATTTACTAGAAAATACGAAGGTATTAAAATTAAGAACCAAACCTTGGTGATATTTTTGAATCTTAAATTGATTTAAATCTTTAGCAATAACTTTATTATGAAGTAGGTACAACATTAACCGTTGGGTCTATGTTGCAATGTTAAGTTTACCACAGAACCTACTATTCCCGACTTTGCCAGTTATTACGATCGAAAAAATCAGGCTAGTTGGCGTAAATACTATTTTATTGTTAATGTCAGGTTATTTAGATCAAATGTTCAATAGGACCAGGATATGCCTGCTCTGCTTTTAACACCAATCTTTTCTCATTTTTCTTAAGCAAAATAACTCCAATTATCAAAGCAACGACTACGACAGGTAACGCCACATAAGTAAAAATAGTGGAATAGTGTTTTATCGAATTCCCCAACGTATACGAGCCGAACCCATATAGTGAGGACCAAGCCACAATCCCAACTAGGTTAGCGATCAAGAATCTAATTTTAGGCATTCTAGTAATTCCAGCAAGCAGTCCCAACAATGACCTAAACAGTGAAACAAATCTACCCAGTATCACTATCCAAATACCCATCTTGGCAAAAGCATAGTGTCCAACCTTTAGCCTCTCGTAAGTCAACCCTATTCTTTTACCTCTGTTCACCGCAAGCTTGAAACCCCCATAGAAACCTATAAAGTATCCACCAAGTGATCCCAAAAAACCCCCTACAATGGCAGCTAAAACGATTACGTAAGGAGAAGTTCCGTGATTTTGAGAAGCGTAGATTCCAGCTGTAATCAAAGTTATTTCACCCGGGAAAAAAGGTATTGCCAGCGCCTCTAGAAACACTAGAACGAATACGGCTATATAACTATTTTGAGCGATAAAATGAGGGTCGAAGACAGAACCCATTAATACGTTTAACATGGTGCAATCTTAACAAAACTATCAGAAAATATTTGACTAAAAAGTTAATTTTTTAGCCTATGTACAAATATTTCATAAAGATAAGTTATTTATTAATCAGGAATCGACCCTAGGTATCCTTTTCTGTAATCGTCAAAAGCCTGTTGAATTTCTGCTTTTGTATTCATAACAAATGGTCCGTATGCGACTACAGGTTCTTTGATTGGTTCGCCTCCCAAAATTAAAACTTCAAGCTTTTCAGTACTGTCTTCGTTGTAAATCTCAAAATAGTCTCCAAATTCGAATACTGCCAGTTGGTAAGCATCTATGGAAATTTTATCCCCGCTTAGTTTCCCACTTCCAGATAGTATGTATACCAAAAGATTAAATTTTCGGTTCCACTTTAAAACTGCGTGTCCACCAGGATGCATCGTAGCATGAACCATAGTAATGGGGCTGTAAGTGGATCCTGGACCGACTTGCCCATTTAAATCGCCGGCAATTACCCTAAATAGACTGTCTCTATTTTGGTTTGTGCCCAATCCTACCTGCGAAGCTCTAATATCCTGATACTTGGAATCAACCATTTTCTGACTACTTTTAAGATTTACCCACAACTGAATTCCGTGAAATAGACCGCCTTTAACAACAAGTTCTTCAGGTGGGGCTTCAATATGAAGTATTCCTTTGCCTGCTGTCATCCACTGGGTATCGCCGTTAGATATTACCCCTCCACCGCCGTTTGAATCCCGATGGACGAAAGTTCCATCAATAATATAAGTTACCGTCTCAAAACCTCGGTGAGGATGCCAAGGCGTACCTTTGGGTTCATTCGGCCCGTAATCTACTTGCCCCATTTGATCCATATGTACGAAAGGATCCAAACGGGCAAAATCAACCTGAGCAAATGCACGATAAACGGGAAAGCCTTCCCCCTCTAACCCCTTAGGTGCTGAAGTTATCGTTTTTACTTTGCGTGGCAAAAAATTCTGAAGGGTTTTAAAATCGCTTAGATCTACTACTGGAAGCTCAGTTAAATTTTCGATATCAACTGCTGGCATCACAACTCCTTAATCTTTAGTAAACTATTTGCCAACTTAGACAATCTACCTCGTTAGCTTAACTTTAGACTCTAATTGAAACGTTCAAAATTAATATTTATTCCCAATTTTTTAACGTAGGAATCTACTATTTAATTAATTTGTAATCTTTTCCCAAGCAATCAAGATTGGAACTGATTTTGCTTTAGATTCACAAGATACCCACCTCGCTGGCTTTAGCCAACATTATGGTACCACAGTTTCTACCAAACTCAGTGAGATCTTCGCTAAGGTTTGTTTCAAATGTCTGTTTTATAAGTTCTTCTTTTTCTAAGTTTCCAATCATTCCCGTAAAAGTTAAAGATGCTGAAGTCGAACCACTTTCAGAACCTGCTTTGAACCTTGCCAGTCCGCCTACAGGTGAACTACATCCCGATCCTAAAGTTTTTAAAAATTCTCGTTCAACTGTAAGCTCTGCTCTAACATTCTTATCGTCAATTTTATCTAACAATGCCTTGAGTTCTTCGTTGTTTTTAAGAACTTCAACTGCAATTGCACCCTGACCTATTTGTGGCAACATAGTGTCGATGTCTAATATCTCCAACGAGTCTACAGTTAACTTAAGCCTGTCTAAAGCTGCCTTAGCTACAATAACCGATCCGTTTTCAGGAATCTTATTTAACCTGGTAGCAATATTACCCCTTAAGTCTTCAAATGTTATCCCTTTAACAAGTTTTATGATTTGAAGTTTTCGCCTCGCAGAACCTGTTCTAACTATGCTTGTGTTATCTAACTGCGACAACTTTTTCCCAACCAAAACATCTCTTACATCAGCTCTTGTTGGATAAGCTCCTACGACCAGCTCATCTAGATCAACTGGCGGCATATCTTTAGCTGAATGAACAGCTAAGTCAATTTCCTTATTTATTAGTGCTTTGCGTATCGCATTTACGAATACCCCTTGTCCACCAATCTGGCCCAAAGAACTAGCCTGATCTACGTCACCTTGTGAGTCAATTCCAACTAACGTGACTATAGCCGAATTATCTTTTTGTTTTATAAAGTCGGCAATCGTTTCAGCTTGAAAAATAGCTAACGGACTTTTTCTGGTTCCGATCCTAATATGCATCGGACCTTTTTAGGATTGCAATCTAAAATAAGAAAAACTCATTTATTCTAACCCGAATAGTAGTTTTGTAGCATCAATTAGTTTTTGATCCTTAGCTGAGCGTGTATTGTCTTTTAACTGACTTATCGGTAGGTGAGCAATTGCAGAAGTCAACTGATTTAAAAGTTGTTCAACCTCATCTTTACTGTAAGAAGATTTGTCTTTGAGATTTTTTTTCAAAAATTCTAATTTTAGCTGGTCAATTCGAGAAACCAATTCAGTAATTAGCGGCTCGATACCCTTAAATTCAAGTGCGTTTTTATAGTCTATAAGCTTTTCATTGACAATAGTTTGTGCCATTTGCACAGCAACACTCTTAGATTCTTTATTCTTTTCGACAAATCTGGTGATATCGTTTATATCAAACAATGTCACTCCTTTAACGTAGGCAACCTCGTGTTCTACGTTTCTGGGTACTGATAAGTCACATACAACCAACGGAGTATCCCTTTGGTCCATAACTTTAGTTAGCATTTCAGCTGTCAAGAGTAGATCACTGGATGAAGTTGCGACAAATAAAACTTCCGATGTTTTTATTGAGCTAAGTAGATTAGCAAAATTGTCATAACTTATTGAAAACTTTTTCGCTAAATTTTCTGCGTTCGAAATAGATCTATTTATTATAGTAATACTTTTAGCCCCATGGCGTTCAACTAGTGCTTTTACTACAGTTCTCCCCATCTCGCCAGCTCCCAATACTGAGATATTCATCGAAGAAAACCTGCTTCCAATATGCGAAGCTGTTATGGCAACTGAAGCATGGGCCATAGAAGTTATGCCAGAAGATAGTTGAGTATCGTGACGAACTTTTTTACCGACTTCTATGGCATTTTTAAACAGTAGGTTTAGCTGCGGACCAGTAGAGTGTAACTCCTGAGCAATTAACTGTGCTTTTTTCACCTGACCTAATATCTCTCCTTCTCCTACTACTACGGACTCTAAGCCCGAAGCGACGTTGAAAAGATGTAAAACCGCCTGATCTTCAAAATATACAGTTCCGATCTTTGCAAGAAGCTCGGAGTCTATTTCGGTATGTTTTGATAACACCGAATATATATATTCAATCCCAACATGAAACTTATCTAGTTCTACGTAAATTTCAGTCCGAAGACAAGTTGAAAGAAGAATAACTTCTGAAATTTCTGAAAGCTTTACCAAGTCCGACAAAACTGATCTAGCTTTATTTTCTTCAAAAATGATGTGATCAGCTTCTAACTCGTTTAAAGAAATAGTCCGATAGCTGACACAGACAACCGACATGCTTTGATATGCTCCAAATTTATATTTAAATTAATTTTAGCTAGAAAAATATGCTAATTATGTCCGCTTTTTGAATTTATTAGCAAGAAAATCTGATTTTAAAATTATAGCTGTATGTAAGGATTACGCTTATTTAATCCCATAATAACCACCTAGAGACATAATGCGCTCACATAGTTAGCTCTGCGCTTCAGTTTAATCTGATGTCTGGTAGAATTGAGACTATGGCTACTTTAACAGCAAAAACTGACGAGCAACTTTTGGAAGAACTGATCCCAGAAGCTGAAAGATTGATTAACAGGCACTTCGGAGTTCAAAAAGAATGGTTCCCACATGAATACATTCCTTGGGATGAATCCTCCAAACTGGACGAAAATGGGAATTCCGAAGAGGCAAAGGAGTTAGATGATGGTACCAAATCTGCCTTATTTGTTAACCTGCTAACCGAAGACAATCTTCCCTATTACTACTATGACATCGACAGGATGTTTGGGAAAAGCGAAATCTGGAAGTATTGGACGAGAAGATGGACCGCTGAAGAGGGTCGACACTCTATTGCAATTAGAGACTATATTACCGTCAAAGGACTGTTGGATCCTAAAGAACTTGAAAGAGCCAGAATGTCCCAGGTCGAAGGTGGACAAACCCCTCACCCGCCAAATGTAAGAGACGGATTTGCTTATTTAGCAATTCAGGAACTTGCCACAAGAATTTCGCACCATAATACCGGAAAGCGTCTTAAAGATAAAAAAGGACAGGCTCTCATGCGCAGAATTGCAATTGACGAAAATCTGCACTATCTTTTCTACCGTGACATGACTACAGCGGCTTTAGACGAGAACCCTTCAGCTACAGTAGAAGCCATTGATAGACAAATAACAGGGTTTCAAATGCCTGGTGCTGGAATTAAAGATTTCGTAAAGCATTCCAGGAAAATAGCTAAAGCAGGTATTTACAATTTTTCTCTTCATAGCGACTCAATTGTAAAACCGCTCGTATATGGACATTGGAAAATAGATAAAATCTCTGGTCTATCTGACGCTGCTAAATCAGCTCAAGAACATCTTATTAAGTTTACGGACAAAATCGGTAAGATTGCTCAAAAATTAAAAGCTAAATCTGGAGAATCTTCCGAAGTTTCTGACACCTCAGAAGAAAGTGAAGGAGATTAGATCTTCATCTCAAGAAAATTGAGTTACATAAGTCTGTAACTTTCTTAAATTAACGAAGTATTTGCCTGCGTTGATATTTTAGTTATCTTTATTCTATTTTCAATTTTTTGATCTAGCATGATTCCCCCTAAAGCAAATAAGGTCGCACATGAAGTTGGAAACTTCAACGATACAAGAACTGACGACTACTTCTACTTAAAAGATAAAGAAAACCCCGAAGTAATTAAACTTTTAGAAGCCGAAAACAACTACTATAGTTGTGAAACAGAGCATTTAAAAGATCTAACTAATCAAATATACGAGGAGATACTTTCTCATATAGTAGAAGATATTCGATCTGTACCTATAAAAATTAAACAGTGGGTATATATAACTCGTTACGAAAAAGGTTTTCAATACCCTGTATTTACACGCAAACCCTATTTAAACGAAGCTTCCCTTAGAATACCTTCACCGGGAGAAAAACTCGATGAGGACGAAACTATTTTGCTTGACGTAAACCGAGTAGCCAAAGACTTTGAATACTTTGGATTAGGAGACTTTCAGATCAGTATTGATACGCACTTATTGGCTTTTTCGTATGATACCGACGGTTCTGAAATTTACGACATAAATATATTAGATTTAAACGACTACGACGATCAAACCAATAAGCAGATCGACTTCCTTACTGCAACTTCTGGCACTATAGTTTGGCACAAAGACAACATTCACCTCTATTACTTAAAGTTGGATTCGCAAATGAGACCCTATCAGGTCTGGTGTCACGAACTTCTTAAGCAACAGACTGAAGATACTCTAATTTATGAAGAATTAGACGGAGCATTTTTTGTAGATGTTACTTCCACGAAAGATGACAACTTTGTTTTAATTACTTCCAAATCCAAAATAACTTCCGAAGTTAGAATCATCGATGCGAACTTAGGATTTACTCAAAGTACGGTTTTTGTTGAACGCCAAACAGGACATGAATACCAGATAGAACATTTAAACTCAGTATTTTATATTGTAACCAACTTAAATGCTATCAACTTTAAAGTAATGACTTGCGATATTTCAAACACCCAAGTAGAAAACTGGAAAGAACTTATTGCTCATTCTGACAACGTTCGAGTCGAAGACTTGGAAGTCTTTAAAAATCACATCGTGGTTTCAAAAAGGTCAAACGCCAACACATTTTTTGAAGTTTTGACTATAGATAATGGTACGAGATACGAATTTTTTGGAACTGAACCGTTTTGTTCAACGTACTTTAATATAAATCCCGATATAGGAACAAACATCCTCAGATTTACTTCTCAGTCACTTAAGACTCCCGATACAATTTCAGAACTTAATCTTGATACCAAAAAAGTTAAAAATCTCTGGCAAAGACCCTACAACAACTTTAAAAGCGATGACTACGTAACCAACAGAGCCTATGGGAAATCAAAAGACGGTACTGCGATACCGTATACTTTTATTTATAAAAAAGACTTCTCCAACTCAGAACCAAAAGCAAGGCCATGCCTACTATATGCTTATGGAGCATATGAAATCTCATTAGACCCTTGGTTTTCCCCTTCCAGATTATCGCTTTTAGACCGAGGATTCGTGTTTGTGATTGCTCATGTACGAGGTGGCGGTGAAAATGGCAGGTTGTGGTACGAAAACGGCAAAAAGCAGAACAAATTGAATACATTCTACGACGTCATTTCCGTGGCCAACGACCTGATATCAAAAAAAATAACTAATCCAGAACTTTTGGCAATTCGCGGAGGATCTGCTGGTGGCCTCACCGTTGGAGCCGTGATAAATATGGCACCTGATATGTTTCAAGTAGCAGTTGCTGAAGTACCGTTCGTAGATACATTGACAACCATGTGCGACAAATCTTTGCCATTAACTATAACAGAATGGGACGAATGGGGAAACCCATTAGATGATGAACAAGAATATTTTTATATTAAAAAGTATTCTCCTTACGACAACATTAACGCCGAAGTGATTTATCCAAAGCTACTAGTGACAGCCGGATTAAATGATCCACGAGTAGGATTTCAGGAGCCCACAAAATGGACTCAAAAACTTCGAGAAGCTAACAATTCAAATAAAGTGTTGCTCAAAGTAGAAATGGGAGCGGGACACCAGGGTCCGTCGGGACGATATAAAGAGTTCGAACAGGAGGCCGAAATTTTAGCATTTATCGTTTCCTCAATTGCAGACGACTACCAAAATATTTGACAATTGCAGTCATTGACAATAACTAATTATGCCAAAGATATTTATTTAACCAGTTTATTAAATTAAGATTTACTGTTTAAATATTTTGAATAAATCGAATAAGCCAAGACCTTTGAAGGACTCGGTGTACTTACAGAAAAAGGAACTCCAAAAGCAGCAATTCCGTACCCAACTTCAAATTCGTATCCAAAATTGAGTGCAGAACTTGCTGATTTTAAGGTTGTTGAAGTAGAAGAAGTTGAAGACTGGGTAGCACTTGTTTCCAATTTAAATTTAAATATTCTAACTCTACCCGTATTATCTAGACTTACATTAAAGGATACGACAGGATTTGACATTAGATCTGCAATCTGTTTTAGGATTTTACTTCCATCAACATTTGCAGCGTTATTTAAATCGATATTTACTGAGTACTGATTTAAAGTTACACCTTGAGTTACGCTCTTACCCTCGTTTATTACCGATGTTGCATTGTTAAGAGCTTTAATGAATACATCTGGTCTCGCCAATAAATAATATAAGATGTTGGACGCTGCCTGAGCATCCGTTTTAGGTACTTGTGTCCACTCATAATTCTGATACTGTTTGGGCAAGTGACTAAGATTTAACGATAGATAAAGATTTGAAGCAACATCCAGCAATCTAAAAGTTGACACGGGCTGAAGTTTCGAGTTAAGAGTTGATACGCTAAAACTACCTTCAGGCTTTTCAAAATTAAATTGTCCAGAAGATTGGATTGAAACTAAAGTTCCATTGTTTGAAGATTTTATATTAATGCCAATAATCGACAGATCACATGCTTCAGTCATTTCCGAACCTCCACTTTGTTCCAAATAGCCAAAGGCTTTTTTAATTGCCGTTAAAGAATTCGTCGATAAAGTACCTTTAAAACTGTTTATCCCTGAACTTAAAGTTGAAGTAGTTGCGGTCACTACAACGTAGTCGTGGCGGGATAAAAATCCGTATACCAGAACTGAAATTGCTATCAGCAAGATAGCACCTGAAAGTATTAAATTTCTTACGTAGCTATGCCTTTTGATCTTTTTGTTAAGCAGTTTTTTTAAAAAGCTAGACATAGTACTTATATCTTAAAGTTATTTTTTGTATTTAAATTTTTAATAGTATTTTATTTAGATTCAAGAAAATATTGCAATTTTTCTCACATGACTATATATGCAACAGTCAACTGAAATAACTCTTCACTTTAATTTAGATTGTCTGCGGTTGCCACACAAACAATCAAACTAATCAGTTACATAGTACAAATAAATAAATTAACGTTACTTGACCCAGTAATTAGAATAAAATCCGCCATGTTTGTTATATAGACAGCTATATTTCAGTTTTATCTGAACTCATAACTACCGTAGAGGTGACCGGGGGGGAAGGCTAAAGGGATTCCGTTAATAGTAACCGTAACCCCACTGTTCCCCAAATCTAAATTAGAAGGTCCGCTTACCGTTTGGGTAATAGTATTTCCTGCAGTTACAGTTTGCGCTACAACGTTTGATGAGTTGGCCGTATTGGGATCCTGAGTAATTTCAACCCAACACGAGGTGGTTACTGTTATAACGAACTTATATTTTCCCTGAGGAGCGTTATAAACTACGCTATTTGAACTAACTGATACCGGTTGAATAGAAGCAAGAGAAGTGGTAGTTGTAGCAGTCTGTTTTCTTTGGCCATGCGTTGCAATCGAAGTTGCCACAGAAGTTTTGGAACTTTGAATTTTATTTGCTGACGGCGACAAAAGTAATATTAAAGCTGCAACTAAAGCTACCACTACTATTACTGCAGCCAATCCTGTCGCAACAGTAATCATCGGAGGTAGCCCTAAAGAATTGTAATAACCTTCTGGACTTCTGTCCGATGCTGATACCGCTTTTTGCACATATGTTCCAGGTCCCGAATAGTAATCGCTGTTTAGATCATCGTCATCGCCATAGGCCAAGTCATCGTCTGGTACTGCATCTACTGCTCCAGTATGTTTTATTTTTGTTTCAACTAGATTGTGTCTGGTTTTAGAAGTAACCTGTTTTAACCCGTCGATTCTTTTAGAATGAGTTTTAATATGACTTGAAGTGGAATCAGCAGCGAATGCAAATCGCCATATTATCACGACTACTGCCGCCATTAACAATATTATTGCGATTATCAGCATCTAGTTCACTTCTTTTAATAACTTATTTTCTAATCCAAATCATTGAAGTTTCAGTTTCAAAGACCAAGGTTTCCATCGTTAAACTTTACTTTAAACAGTCTAAGTTCTCATAGGATAATGAGGTACAAGATGGCTCGGAATATCTTTTAATAGAGGGTTATTCATATCCCTATTTGATACAATCGGATTTTCGATCAGCCAATCAGCGGCTAACTCAGGATCGTTATATGCTACCCCCAACTCATCGTTTTGGTTATAATAACCGTCTACCATATAAGTCAATAATACATCAGTTATAGTCGAAAATCCGTGAGCTACTCCTGGTGGTATAAATATACCCCTATCTTCAGCTCCATCTAAATCAATCGTAAACAAGTTCTTTTCAGTCGGAGACCCAATCCTTAGGTCAACCAATATAACTCTAAGTTTACCTCTTAAAGGATACCAATAGTCTGCTTGATGCAAGTGGTAGTGAAATCCAACTATAGCATTTTTTTCTTTTTCGGAACGATTTCCCTGAACCATTTCCCTCCCCAAAGGAAACCAATTTCGTCTGTAGGATTCCACGAATCTACCCCTCGAATCTCCGTGACTGTCAGGTTCTACTATTAAGACATCTACTATCTGTTCAGTTGCTAATATCGCTACCACAATTCCTCCTGTTTTATGACGGTTAAGTTAACCTAAATAAACTTACCAAATTTTGTCTTAAAGTATAGCAAAGGTTCCCCTTCCTGCCTAAAAAGATCTACTACCTTGCCAATAACGATAAAATGGTCTCCTACTTCAAACTGTTTAGTGATCTCTGCTTCTATATAACCTAAGCATCCCAAAACTAGCGGACTTTTTGTAATTCCCCTGGTGAATTTAACTCCATTAAACTTATCGGGTACACTTCTAGCAAATGAATTTGCAAGTTCTGCCTGATCAGTCGCCAATACATTAACTGCAAATAATCCACTTTTCTGAATATGCGGCCATGATTTTGAGCTTTTGGAAGGAGCGATTGCTATCAGAGGTGGATCTAGCGATAGTGACAAAAAAGTTTGGCAGGTAAACCCAAAGTCGCCATCTTCATAGGTACCCGTAACAATCGTCACGCCAGTTGCAAAGTGACTTACGACTTCCTTAAATTTATCCGGTGTGATCACTGAGCTTCCGTTGAGCTAAACTGCTATTTTCCTGAGCTGTTATTTTTTCTGAAATGTTATTTTTTCTGAAATGCCGTATATCTTGAGT
>JAJYVQ010000060.1 GCA_021791915.1 Actinomycetes bacterium
GTAACCAAGAAAACTTTAAAACAGCAATACTCTTTCATCTTGGAGGCCTAGATCTTTACCCAACTACCCACAGAGTTGTCGGATGAGCCAAATTTCTTAATCTTTGACCAGTTTTGCCAAGTTCTGCCATCAGTCAATAATTTATAGATTTCTTCTACCGATTTTGAACTGGTGGAACTTACTTCTACGTGTGCCATAAATTTAATGTTATCACAATGACTTTGTTAACAAAACTAAAGTTGATAATTTTAGAATTTCGAAAATTTGAATACAGTTTAAATTAAAAATGCCTAGAATCTTAATAATTTTTTTAAAAAGTTATTTAATGGAGCAACTTTCCAACAAGTTAGCTATCTGAAATGCTAAATCTAACGACTGTCGGGCGTTGAGTCTTGGATCACATGCAGTATTGTACTGTGAGTAAAGATCTGAATCTTCAATATTATCTGACCCACCCAAACACTCAGTTACGTTGTCTCCTGTCAATTCCAAATGAACTCCCCCTGGCCAAGTACCGCACTCTTTGTGAACTGAGAAATATTTCTCAATTTCACTTAGAATAGAATCAAAATTCCGAGTCTTTAATCCGCTTTCACTTGTAAACGTGTTTCCATGCATCGGATCGCATATCCACACAACCTTGTGACCTTCATTAGTTACTGACGTAACCAAATTAGGCAATGCGTCAAGTACCTTGTCTTCACCCATTCTACTAATAAGAGTAAGTCTTCCAGGTTCCCGATTTGGATTGAGACGGTCACATATCCACAACAGATCGTCCGTTTTCATTTCGGAGCTTATCTTAATGCCTATAGGGTTACCAACACCTCTGAGAAACTCGATGTGAGCACTGTTTCTGCTTTCAGCAGTACGTTTACCAATCCAGAGCATATGGGCAGAGCAGTCGTACCAATCATTGTTAAAAGTGGAGTCTTGTCTGGTTAAACTTGCTTCATAATCCAAAATTAAAGCTTCGTGGCTTGTGTAAATATCTACTTCGTGCATAGCCGGAACATCAATGTTGCAAGCACGAAGGAACTGTAATGCAGATTCGATTTTGTCTGCCAACTCTTCGTAACGGTGCCCTTCGCTACTAGAAAGTATGAATTCCCTGTTCCATTCGTGAACCTTTTCCAAGTCTGCAAAACCACCTTTGGCAAAACCTCGCAGTAAATTTAGAGTTATAACCGATTGCTGGTATGCGCGAAGGATGTTTTCCGGATCTGGATTGCGAGATTCAATACTTGGATGGACGTTATTAATCATATCTCCACGGTATACGGGAAGTTTCATGTCATTTACGACTTCATAGTCCGCTGTTCGGGGCTTGCCAAACTGTCCAGCAATTCGTCCGATCTTTACGGTTGGAACACGAGAGGAATAAGTAAGCACGATTGCCATTTGAAGAATAATTTTTAGACCATTTTTAACACGATCTGCACTAAATTCATGAAATGTTTCAGCACAGTCGCCTGCCTGCAAAACGAAAGCTTCCCCACGAGCGACCTTGGCTAACTCAGCTTTTAGGACTCTAGCTTCGCCAGCGTAAATTAATGGGGGTTGATTTCGCAACTGCTTAAGTACCTTATCCAGTGCATCTTTATCCGGCCAGATCGGCTGCTGCTTTAATTCAAATTCTGGTCGTTTCCAAGAGTCGCAAGTCCAGTCAGATACGTTAGTCATCGTAAGTAGTTACTCCATTAAGTGTTGTATAAATAGTTTATATCACTTGTTTAATAATCGTAATAAAAAAATATGTTATTTTAAATAGCATTTTAGTTGCATTTTAACCAAATCATCTTAGATTAGTTATGCTAGCTATATTAATTTTACAGGTGGCTATTTCGTCTTATGCTTGTAATCCAAAAGTTCTTTACGATTTTAAAATTACAAGTAGTTATCAAAAAGTCCTTTATCTTGTCAATTTTATAAAATACAAAATACTGTTTATGTCGGACTGTAGTATGTTTCCGGTGATATAAGTCAGCAAAGCAATTGTATTAGTCATTTTTAGACTTAATGTAGAACTAGTTTAATATGCGGTAAATAACTCCTTACAACTATTTCAAATTGAATTTCTTTTTTTAAAAATGTTTCTATTGAGACTGTTCCTATTGAAATGTTTTTTTTAATAATTTAGTCTATTAAGTCTCGGTTAAACAATGTACAACGAATTTAATTATCTTTTATCAAGATTTTATAACTCTATTGCAATACTGCATGTTCGATTAATATTTGTTTAAGCTTTTTTAAAAGCTGTGTAACTTAACATTGTAAAGAAGTAAGCGAAGCAAGTTTTTACCAACAGTTTTAAAAAACTTAATTTAGTTTTCTAAAAACAAAATAGTTCATATACAATTCAAATTTGATTTAATTGTCAAAATTTGAAAAAAAATTTATAAACTTGTAAAATTGTTAAAAATTAAAATAACAAGAAAGAGATAATAAATGTCTAAGGAAATTTCAGAAGAGCAAAATATTACGATGCGTAAAGCTGTCCCGCAAATATCGCTTGAAACATTTTTTATTAAGTCGTTGGGACTTCAGATGGAAAAATACGATCCAGACGAGGTCACAATGAGGTTGCCTTTTAAAAAAGAGCTTACTAATGACGGAACTCACTATCATGGTGGCGTATTAGCTTCAGTTATGGATACGACTGGCGCAATGGCGGCATGGTCTAACCACGATTTCAACAGAGGCACGAATGCTTCTACTATTTCAATGACAATAAACTATGTGGGAGTTGCAAAAAAATCAGATTTAATTTGCGAGGCAGTTACCAAAAAACGTGGGAAAGAGTTGATTTTTACAGAAATTACTGCATATGACAGTGAAGCCAGAATAGTTGCTCACGGGATTCAGACTTATAGAATCGCTTAATCTCAAAGGGATTTGCCATCAGGTGGCCAATCTTTTAGGTGGTCTTCTAGTTGGATATTTAGGCTGTTTAATAACTGAGAAATAAGTTTCCACGTAGTCATGGTTCCCATGATTTCTAAAAATTTTTGTTCTTTGTCTTCTACGCCGTCAAAGCTTGCTAATAAGTTGCAAGCAGTGTCCTTAGAGAGTTTTTCATTTTGTTTAAGTTCATCGACGGCTTTAATGATAAGCAGTTCCAGATCATCGAAAATATCTGAGTCTGGCTGCTCTTTTCTAATTGAAAGTATTTTGTCTTCGCTTACCTTGAATGCTTTTGCTATGTCGTAGTGATGAGTCCATTCGTAGTTGCACTTATATATCCATCCAGTCCTTAGAATAATCAGTTCTCGAAGCTTAGGTTCCAATTTGTTTTGAAACAGTAGGACTCCTAACAGATTACTAATAGCAGAAGCCAGTTTTGGATGTTTCAACAAAGTTCTGAAAATATTTAGTTCAGCAATCGGTTCGAGAATCCCGTTTTCTTTCCCCAGCTCAATAGCTGAAGATTTGTCGATCATGTTTAGTATCGGTTCTGTGTCTTTCATATGTTTATTCCTTTTAAAATTAATATGTCGATTATATCTTTGGATTTATCAAACAGTGAAGCGCATCTTGTTTCCCTTCGCTCAGTTCGCTTAAGAGATTATTAGCATCATTTAATCCGATTGAAAGTCGAGATAACTGATCAAAAGGGAACTCATTGGAGTCGAGGATTTCAACTGCTTTAGAATAAGAATTATAATCTACCCCTAACGCTCCAAGTATGGTAAGTTCTTTGTATATTATTGAATCAATCGACAGGTTTTCTGCTCCCGTCGTACCCTTGGTGCCTGCAATTACAATCTTGCCGCCATCCTTACATAGGTTCACAGACTGACCAAATGCAGCCGTTGATTTTGCAGTAACATCTATAACAACATCTGCTAGCTGCCCAGTAGCGGATCTAAGTTCTTTAACAGGGTCTTGAGTTTGGGTGTCCACAACCAAATCAGCTCCAAAAAGTTTTGCATACTCGAGCCTTTTTCTATCGCGTTCACCGTACCCTGTAACCATTACGAATTTTGCTCCAGCTTGTTTTGTGGCGACCAATCCTGCAATTCCGCGAATTCCTGGTCCGAGGATAGCAACTATGTCACCTTTTTTAGTTTCTGGAACTTCCACGGCCCATCTGATCCCAGCACCGAGCGGATTAAATAAAGTGGCAAGCTGCGGATCAAGGGATTCCGGTATCTTTATTAACATGGCATCTTTGCTTGCATACAAGTGAGTTGCATAGCCACCCCAAAGTCCAGGGGCTTTCGATACAGGGATAAAACCATACATGTCAAATATTCCGTGTTCTTTACAGTGTCGATAATCATTGTTTGTACAATTATCGCACTGTCTGCAAGATTGAAAAACTTCCACGGCTACGAGATCTCCACATTTGACGTTGAACCTTTTTGAAGCGGTTTCTCCGATTTCTGTTACCCGACCGACAGTTTCGTGTCCAGGGATAGTCGGACCGCCCGTAGGCAAAATTCCCGAATATTGTTCGTGGTCTGTGCCACAAAGCCCACACGCTTCAACCTCAATTAATGCGTCGTCATCTCCTATTGTGGGTAAGTCGAACTCCTCCAAGACAAGTTCTTTTGGTGCTTTCAACACCAGTGCTTTGGCCTTCATAATCATTTTAAAAGTTAGCATTTTTATAATTAAAAAGTCAAATCCAGATTAGTAATCTATCTATAATATTTGTGCTCATTCACTATGTTAAATAACCGTAATGAACAATATACTGTGTTGAGTTTTATTAAAATCATCATAGAAGTTGATACTAAGTAATACAAATCTTGATGTACTGGCGGACTTTAATATTTAAATTACAAGGGTTAACTGATAATTGTTTATTTAAAAACTGAGATTTTAGGTGATTAAAGGTCTGCAGTATTTGTACAGTTGTAAAGTTTTATAAGAACGTTATTGTTGAACCTAGTGGTTAATAAAAAGTTTGACCATTAGGTAAGCGTGACCATAAGTTAAATTTGTTTGTTAAGAAAGTTTTATGTGTTAAATATACGTTTGAGTGAAAGAGATTATTAAATGTTGCAATTAGATTCTAGAATGTATAGGAGATCTAAAAGGAAGAGGAAAAAACAGGTTAGGAACCTGGTCATCTTATGCATAGTAGCTTTGATCGCAACTTATTTTTTATGGCCTACCAACGCAAAGATTAGTAATTCAAAATCTACTGGATCAAATACGAAAAATACTACTACAACTACTGTGGCTGCTGATATTCAAGCGACTAATATGCCAATTTCTCTAGCAGTTGACGTTTCAAGGGAAGCGGTAGTTTATGACCAAAGTCTTAGTCCAGATACTATTATACTTGCCGGAGGGTTGTTCTCTAGTGGTACAACTACGGTAAATGTCGCTTCGGTCAATCTAGTAACTGGAGCAGAAGTGCTGTTGGGTTCTTTAAGTCAGCCCGTTCACGATACAACTGCTCAAATTTTAGGGAATTCCCTATATGTGCTTGGCGGCGGCGCATCAACCGTAATTGGAAGCGTTCAGGCAGCAACTTTTAACGGGCTAGGTCAGAATAGTATGACTTTTGCTGTTGCGAGTACCTTGCCTCAGCCGCGGGCAGATTTAACTTCGGTGGTCCATGACGGACAGATTTATGTTCTTGATGGTTATGACGGATCTTCGATGGATGGCGAGATATTATCAACTTCTAACGGTACCACTTTCACCGATGCTGGCTCATTGGCAGTTCCTATCAGATATGGTGCTGTTGTGGCTACTGCAAACGCAATATATATATTCGGGGGAATTAATCAAAGCGGTCAGTATGTAACTTCAATACAGAAATATAGCTTTATAAAAAGAACTACATCGATTGTAGGCAACTTACCAGTAGGGTTGGCAGGAGCTTCAGCTGGATTACTGAACAACAATATTTATATCGCAGGTGGCCAAGATACTACTGGTACTTTAGCTTCAATATTTGAATTTAACAGGATAGATGATAAAATCGGAAATGCAGGGACATTGCCAGTTCCAGAAGCTTATTCGGGTTATATAGTAGCAAACAGTGTATCTGCTACAGGGACACCTGCAACTGGTACTTCAACAGTTAACACGTCACCAGTTGGTACTTCAAAGAATGGCAGTAGCGCTACAAGTACGGGAGCTTTAGGTGCTAGCGCATTGTATATTGTGGGTGGCGAAAACAACGGTAAGCTTACAAACAATATTCAAGAGCTGATACCAAACTCAAAGATTGGTTATGTGAGCTGATCAAATGTGTATGAAATTCATCAGCATTAGTTTAGGAAAAATGGATGTTAACCAAATTAAGTTAACTTTAAATGTAGACTTTAAAATTTAATAGGATTTTGGAAGTCCTAAGCTGTGCTGAGCGACAAAATTTAAAATCATCTCTTTGGATATTGGAGCGGTTCTCATAAGTCTCACAGTGCCCCAAAAGTCCGCTAAACCGTATTCGGAGGACATTCCGTTTCCCCCATGTGTCTGCATAGCCTGATCTAAAGCGGCTATGGCCGCTTCGGCTGCGGCATATTTTGCCATGTTTGCAGCTTCTGAGGCATCGATACCGTTGTCAAATTGCCATGCCGCTTTTTTATTCATTAATGCCGCCATCTCTAAATTGACTTTTGCAATGGCTAGCGGATGAGCCAAGCCTTGATGGGCACCAATCGGCGATCCCCAAACCTGTCTGTTTCGGGCATAGTCGCATGCTTTATCAAGCGCATATCTGCCTGCTCCTACTGCTAAAGCAGCAACTAGGATTCTTTCGGGATTGAGCCCAGTAAATACCTGTTTTAATCCGTGACCCTCTTCACCTATCAGGCAGTTTTTGGGAACTTCTACATTATCGAAAAATAGAGTGAACTGCTTTTCGGGAGCTTTGATTTCGACAGGCAAGACATGTTTTTCAAGTCCAGGTGAGTCAACATCCACCATAAAAAGCGATAGCTGACCTTTTTGTGTTTTTTCGTCAATACCAGTTCTTGTAACTACCAATATTGCTTCAGCTTCGTCAACGCCCGAAATGTAGTATTTAGTTCCATTCAACCTATATACGTCTCCGTCTTTTTTGGCCGTAACGGAAATGTTGTGAGAGTTCGATCCTGCGTCTGGTTCGGTTATCGCAAACGCCATCTTCTTTTTACCCTCCGCTACTGGTTTAAGCCATCTTTCTTTCTGTTCCGGGCTTCCGAACTTTGCTAATATCGGTCCTACTATTGCGGGAGAGACCACAATCATAAGCAAAGGACACCCAGCCGCTGATACTTCTTCTTGAACTATAGCAAGCTCGGTCAGCCCCATCCCACCGCCTCCATATTCTTCGGGAAGGTTGACCCCTAAATAACCCATGGATCCAAGTTCTTCCCAGAGTTCATTCTGCCGTTGGTTCGCGATTGCTTTTTCAATAAAATACTTATGTCCATATTTGTCTGCAATCTGTCTAACGGACTGTCTGAGTAGTTGCTGTTCGTCGGTTTCGATAAAAGCCATAATTGTCTCCTTGTTAACTTACTGTTGTGAGTTGTTT
This sequence comes from Actinomycetes bacterium, assembly GCA_021791915.1. Classification (GTDB taxonomy): domain Bacteria; phylum Actinomycetota; class Acidimicrobiia; order Acidimicrobiales; family JABEUL01; genus JAJZNL01. The sequence continues at coordinate 7,487 of JAJYVQ010000060.1, forward strand.
TTATACGTTGTTCTGTAGTAGCTCATTTGGGATTTCAACCACCTGAGCTAAAAAGTATTCACCCAGGCTTTTTGCTTGCGGATCTTCTCTTAAAGATGAAGCCACACCTCTGCCCAAGAGTCTGTGAATCACAAAGTTCACTGCGAATATATTTTCTAAAATGTATCTGTCAACTTTTAAGAAGTTGTCATTGTCTATTTTGAGTTCACCCATTAACTCGTAGATTTTCTCAACTGTCAAAAAATCTACGAGCCACCCGTAGACCTCTTTAGATTTTGCCCAAAATCCTACGTTGGCATTCCCGCCTTTGTCGCCCGATCTCGCTCCGATTAAAGTTCCCAAAGGTAATTTTTGAGTTTTGATTTGACTTAATTTAGCAGACGACTTTTCTTGTAAACTTGGTGTGATCTTTGAGTTATCCATTTCAATAGTTTCTTCATAGACCGAATCTTGTCCTTTTAAGGTAATATCCAAATATTCAGTCTTGTTAAGATCAAGGTATATTACGGGAGTCACCAGACCTTTTGGAATTAACGTTGGCCAGTAGATACCGAACTGGTTTCCTGATCCCGGTGGATTTTTTAAATACAGCCCTGGGTAGTTTGCTAATGCCAAAGAGGTCGCCGCATTGCTGAAATTACGCCCTACTTTATTAGCATCTTGGTCTCTTACAGTAATTTCCAAATCCGCCTTTTCTACGGACTCCAAGGTTGGAACTACTTTATAAATTAACTTAACGTCAATTTTCTCGAAATTATTGCCTATGATTTTTAATAGACTTGTTTCTATAAGCTTCGCTTTTTCTTTGATCTTAAGTCCAGTAAGAACAAAGGTCATTGAATTTTTATAACCTCCGTCTAAATTAATTGCGACCTTGTAGTTCGTAGGAGGCTGTAAGCCTTTTACCCCGCTAATTCTTACTCTATTGTTGTCTGTCTGTTCTAAATTTATTGTGCGAAAGTCTGCAGTGACATCTGGGTTCAAATAGTAGGGAGAGCCTATTTCGTACAAGAGCTGACTAGTAATGGTTCCAATCGATACGAGACCTCCAGTATTTTGGTGTTTAGTGATTGTCGAAGTGCCGTCGGAGGAAAATTCTGCGATTGGAAATCCTATATTCTCAAAAGTAGGAACTTCTTCAAAAAAAGAGTAATTACCGCCCGTAGCCTGAGTACCGCATTCTATTACATGGCCCGCAACTAAAGCACCAGCTAGTTGGTCCAGATCTTCTGGTTTCCAGCCGAATTCAAATGCAGGCGCTGCCATAACTAAAGCCGCATCTGTTATGCGACCTGTAATTATAACGTCTGCTCCTTTGTTGAGGAGTTCTACAATCGGCCAGATTCCTAAGTAGACATTGGCGGTAACGGGAGGATGCTCTTTTATGTCGAGAATTTCTGAAGTATCCATATTGGAAAGATCTACACCGTTAGACTGCAGTTCGTCCAACTCGTTAATTATGTTGTCTCCCGTAACAGTACCAACCTTTAAATTTAGACCAGCTTGTTGGATAAGTTCTATTAATTTTTCGCTTAGTCCGATCGGGTCCAATCCTCCCGCATTTACTATTACTTTTATTTTCTTTGCTGCGATGTCGTTTAAGGTTTCTTGAAACTGTGCGAGAAATGACCGGGCATATCCGCTGTTGTTTTTTTGCTGAGATTTGTAAAGAATCAGCATCGTCAGTTCTGCTAAGTAGTCTCCAGTCAGATAGTCAATGTCTCCCATTGAAATCATCTCTTTGGCAGCTGACAACCTGTCTCCGTAGAATCCAGAACAGTTAGCTACTTTTATAGTTGATTTTGTGTTCATGCTGTTTAGTCTTTTAATGTGAATTTGATTATTTTTTATTCTTCTATTGTTTGTTCTTCTTTGATTATCGCAAGTACTTGATTATTGGATACCTGATCACCAACTTTTACCATTATCGATGCTACGGTACCGGCTATGGGAGTTACAACTTTGTTTTCCATCTTCATGGCTTCGATAATTAAAAGGTCTTGACCTATATCAACGGATGCATTTTCTTCAGCAAGTATTTTCGTGATGGTGCCTGGCATTGGGGCTATAAGGGATCCAGCGACAACACTTTCAGCTGGGTCTACAAATTCAGGGACTTTTTTAAATTCGATGTCTCCAAGAGGAGTTCCTACCCAAATTCGATTCTGGTCAAATATTTCATAGTCGAAGTAGCAAAGAGAGTTATTTGTCAGAAGACCTATCTTTTCTGTGTCGACGGTCACAATTTTTGAATTAAGAGATGTTTCGTTAACAATGATGGCATCCAAATTGTTATATCGGTCAAAACTGTACTTTACTATTAACTCTTTGAAGCAAGGGTTGTTTGAGGTGAATTTTAATATTTCAAGTTGAGACCTCAGATTACGCCATCCGATTGGAAGTGCACTTTGATTTACTAAAGTTGATTTGGCTTTTACTGCTACGGCTACTGTTGCAGCTACTGCTGCCTGAAATACACGTGTTTCGTCCAAACAATAGGTTAAAGTTTCGGGTTTGTGCCTTTGTAGATAAAATGTGTCAGTTTTGGCTTCAACGAATTCAGACTCTTCGAGTATACCGATTAGCAGATCTTTGTTGGTAACTATCCCGTTAATCTTGGCAGATTTCAGAGCATATTTAAGTTTGAGAATCGCTTCGTGTCGATCGTTACCATGTGCGATTATTTTGGCTATCATTGGATCGTAAATGCTGGATACTTCTGAGTTGTTGGAATAACCTGTATCCAGTCTCACTATATTTTCATCAATTTCAAACGAGTTGATGTGTCCAGGACTCGGCATAAAATCTTTGTAAGGATCTTCGGCATAAAGTCTAAGTTCGACGGCATGACCGTTCGGGCTGCTTATTTTCAAATCTTCCAACGATCGCCCTTGTGCTATTTCAATCTGGAGTTTAACTAAGTCCAAACCCGAAATAGCTTCCGTTACTGGGTGTTCTACTTGCAATCTGGTATTCATCTCTAGGAAGTAAAAGTTTCCTTCCTGATCTAAAATAAACTCCACAGTTCCAGCATTTGTATAATTTACGCTTTTGGCAATTGATACGGCAGCATCGCTTATATTTTTCCGTAACTCATCAGTGAGTATCGCACATGGAGCTTCTTCAATAATTTTCTGATGGCGTCTTTGGATGGAACATTCGCGTTCAAACACACCAAAAGTATTACCAAAGAGATCCGCTAAGATTTGAATTTCGATATGCCTAGGATTTTCGATATATTTTTCTACAAATACCGTTTCGTCCGAAAAGGCGGATTTTGCCTCTCTCTTGGCAGTTTCTACGGCTTCCTGCAGTTCGTCTAGATTATAGACGACTCTCATACCTTTGCCACCGCCACCTAAAGACGCTTTGATTAAAACAGGCAGATCTTCCCGATTAACCGATTTCAAAAGCTCTTCTTTAGTTAAACTTGTGACATCAATGCTGTCTAAAGTTGGTACTCCACTTTTCTTGGCTAAAAGTTTAGAATTTAATTTTGAGCCCATTGTTTCGATAACTTCTGGGGTCGGACCTATAAAAGTACAGTTGTTATCGATTACTGCTTTAGCAAAATTGGCATTTTCTGACAAAAATCCGTAACCTGGGTGAACGGCATCAACGTTGGCGGTTTGTATAACTTTAACTATTTTTTCAATATTGAGATAAGTTTCAAGTGAGCTTGTACCGTCTAGAACAAAAACTTCATCTGCGACTTTGGTGTGTAAAGCGTTTATATCGATAGTCGAACACAGCGCTACGGTTTTGATGCCCATCTGTTTTGCGGTCTTAATAATTCTGCAGGCAATTTCGCCTCTGTTGGCTATTAATATAGAGTCAATGTTTTTCATAACTACATCCGGTAGATACCGTAACCTAAAGTACCGGTAATCTCGTTATTGTGTACCACCGAAAGACACATTGAAAGAACGTTTCGGGTGTCACGTGGATCAATAATTCCATCATCGTAAAGTAAAGAACTTAAAAATAGCGCTTCGCTTTCTCTTTCGATTTGGTCTTCGATCATCTGTCTCATCATCTCGTTGGCCTCTTCGTCAAAAGGTAGTCCTCTGTCTTGAGCTGACTGTTTGGCAACTATAGCCATTACTCCAGCCAACTGAGCTTTGCCCATGACAGCAGACTTTGCATTGGGCCAGCTGAATAAAAATCTAGGATTGAAAGCCCGTCCGCACATGCCGTAGTTGCCTGCACCATAAGAAGCACCCATAACGATGGTGATGTGAGGAACGCGGGAGTTGGAGACCGCATTTATCATTTTTGCACCGTCTTTGATGATTCCATCCTGTTCATAATCTTTACCTACGATGTATCCTGTAGTATTTTGAAAAAATATGAGAGGAGTGTTTATTTGGTTTGCTAGTTGAATAAATTGAGTGGCTTTTTGAGCTTCTTTATTGAATAATATTCCGCGATGGTTTGCCAATATCCCAACCGGGTAGCCTGAAATCTCGGCAAACCCTGTTACAAGTGAAGTACCGTAATCAGGTTTAAATTCATCAAACTCCGAGCCGTCAACAATTCTAGCTAGAATCTCTCTCGGATCAAAAGGAACCTTCGGATCTTTTGTTATAATACCTAATATTTCCTGCGAGTCGTATATGGGCTCGCAAAATGACTCGGTACGGCGGCCAGCACCTTTTTTGACGTAATTTAGTCTGGACACAATCTGTCTGCCCAATCTGATCGCATCCTGCTCGTCTTCTGCCAAATAGTCAGAAAGTCCCGAAATTTTAGAGTGCATCTCGGCTCCACCGAGTTCTTCATCTGTTGACTCTTCACCAGTTGCCATTTTCACAAGAGGTGGTCCGCCCAAAAAGACCTTGGATCTGTTTTTTATCATAACTATATAGTCACTCATACCTGGTACGTAAGCGCCTCCGGCAGTTGAGTTACCAAATACTAACGAAATAGTTGGTAACCCCTTGGAGCTTCTTTGGGTTAGGTCTCTAAACATTCTTCCACCAGGTATAAATAGCTCGGCTTGAGTTGGCAGGTCAGCTCCACCAGACTCTATCAAAGATATTGTAGGCAGTGAATTTTCGGAAGCTATATCAGCTGCCCTGCTAAGCTTCTTTAAGGTGTATGGGTTTGTAGAACCACCTTTAACGGTGGGATCGTTAGCAAAAATTAAGCATTCCGTACCGCAAACGGTTCCTATCCCCGTTACCAAGCTTGCTCCTACGGTAAAATTTGTTCCCCATGCGGCAAGTGGGGAGAGTTCTAAAAATGCACTAGATCTGTCCAAAAGTAACTCGATCCGCTCTCGTGCCAAGAGTTTTCCACGTTTTTTATGTCGCTGAATGTATTTTTCGCCACCACCGTCGAGGGCAAGTTGCATCTGCTGACTTATAATATTTAATTTTTCAAGTAAAGAATTTTTGTTCTCCGTGTATTCCTGCGAACTAGTATCTATCTTTGTTTTTAAAATTGCCACTTCAACTCTCGGATCTATTGCATAAGACAGCGGCCGAAGCTACAACTACTGAGCTTACCGACTTATCCCCGCACATAAATATTTTATCAGTGATTTAACGGTTGTATTTTTGCAGAGATATATCTAAATCTTAAATTCAAATCACGGAGTTTAAGACCTAAAGTTCAAAAATCTAACTTGAG
>JAJYVQ010000061.1 GCA_021791915.1 Actinomycetes bacterium
ACAGTACCGTAGTTGAACCTATTTGAGCTCAGAGATGACTTATTTTGTGAAGACTTATTCTGTGATTGAGACGTAGAACTGTTTGAAGAACTCGAGCTACAGGCAGTCAGTAACCCTATGGACAGTCCGAATATGACTAGTATTTTAAGTAACTGTTTCATGTACACCTGATCTTGCCTCCTATCGTAATTCCATCGTTTAAATGCGACAATTCAACTATAATACAATTGAATCTATCTTTAGTGCAGATTGTGATTAGAACAGCTTGAGACAACTTTATTATTTTGGTAATAGTTTATTTTGGCAATAGTTATTGCGTGACTTTGAGCCTATTAGGTATTAGTTTTGCCATAAAAGAACGATGATGCGATATCCAAATATATACTTTCTTTAAACTCTTGTTTAAGAATTTCGATTTTTCAAAAAAAACAGCAGTTTTAGCCAACATTTTATTCAGTTTTATAATAGCAAGTATCGCATCTTGATAGCGTAGAAGCTCATGTTTTTCGTTTACGTAGATCATTGATTCATAGCGATCGTCGTCGAAGGTATTTAATATTTGGATTGCAGCGTTTGAGGAAAAGGGCACCCAATTTAACTTACTGTTTTTGTCCACATATCTGACTATCAGATTTTTTACGTCTTTGCAGAATCCGCAATTGTCATCAAATATAACAGTATGTTCCGGTAGATCTTCTCCCAGGTTAGAATTAGTCATGGCATGTAGTCTTAGATTTTGATTATTTCAAATTCATTGTAAGCTTAATGGTAATTGCTGATAACTGTCGAGTACATACTGTCGAGAACAGTAATAAGCAATTAAAGTTTATAGTCCAAGACCTACTGGTAAAATGGCGTGGATCAAACTCGGTCCGTCTATTGTTAGACATTTGGATAAAGCTGTTCTAAACTCTTCAGAGGTTTCTGTTCTAAAAGCTTCGATATTATAGCTTTTGGCAATGGAAATAAAGTCAATGCTCGGGGATGATATATCTAACATCGAAGACGCAATTTTACCACCTTGAGTAGCTCCTACTCGAGTAAGTTCCATCTCTAGGATTGCATATCGTTGATTGTCCAAAATAATCGTTATAACGTTAAGGTTCTCTCTGGCTTGTGTCCAAAGTGACTGGATCGTGTACATGGCAGAGCCGTCGGCTTGAAGATTTATAATCTTGGAATCTTTTGTTGCAATTGCGGCTCCAGTTGCAACAGGCATTCCCTGTCCGATAGCTCCTCCAGTTAGTGTCAGAAGGCGATGATAGTTAGATGATTCAGTTGCTTTTGAAAGATAAATTCCTGCAGTGTTTGACTCGTCTGAGATTATTGCGTTTTCCGGCAACAAATCGCCTATGATGAGGGACAGTTTTTTCGAATCCAGCGGGCCAGTTGGAATGACGGATTCTTCTTCGTTCGCAGAATTTTGATCGACACTTAACTTATCAACGTTTAGTCTGTTGGCCAAGTGTTCCAGTGCATCGATTGAGTTAAAAGTGTGGTCGGTTAATTGGGATACCAAACAGTCAGTAGGTATCAGGCTGCTCGGAATGTTTGGATAAGCAAAAAACGATACTGGTGATTTGGCCTCAACCAAAATCAAATGTTTAAGACCAGTCAGCTGTACCTGCATAAATTCAGCCAGATAACTTAGCCGCTCGATAGGTATTACGCCTTTTCCACGTTCTAAAACGGGAGGAAAAGTTTCGGCAAACAGTTTTATTTTTTTATTCTGAGCTATTTGGGTAGCTCTGTAAATTCCTTGCTTGGTAAGACTAGAATTACCCAAAAGCATTCCTACAGGTTCTCCGCTTTCAATGATCTTCGCAATTTTTTCGATGATGCTATCTTCTACAATCTGTTTTTCTTTTGGTTTTGTAGCAGTTGTAGGAACTGCACCTTCGGTCCAAGCCAAATCAGCTGGAAGCACTACAGTAGAAACTCCCCTTGGGTAGGTAAGACTTTCTGTTATACCTTCTGCCACATCAGTACAAAGTGCCTCGATCGACTGCGAAGATTTGAAAAATTTTGAAACCGGAGTTGCTAGTCCCCTTATGTCGGATTCAAGTGGTGCATCAAATCCGTGGTGATAGGTCGCATGATCACCAACGATGTTTACTATTGAACTGAAAGCTCTTCTGGCATTGTGCAGATTGGCAATTCCGTTTGCAAGACCTGGTCCTAAATGTAACAGTGTAGCCGCTGGCTTCTGGGCAATTCTGTAATAACCGTCTGCAGCACCGGTTGCAACCCCTTCGAATAGACAAAGAACGCTCTTTATCTTGGGAGCAGAGTCCAAAGAAGCAACAAAGTGCATCTCGGAGGTACCTGGATTCATAAAACAAGTGTCTATATTAGAATTTAATAAAGTTTCGATTAATGCAAGTGCACCATTCATATTGTGACCTCTTTTTGCAACTACTTTAGTTTGTCGGACTTTGATTACCGACTTAATTAATTTTAACTTGTAAAAGTATATTCGGATTAAAAGTTTAGAACAACTAGTTATAAGTAGTACTTGCCTAGATTTTCGGAGGTATTAAATGGTCCGGATTAAAAATGTTTGATGGATCTAGAATCTGCTTAATTTGTCTTTGGATACGGAGCTTGACACTGTTTTCTAACTTGGAGTAATAGCCAAGCTTTTCCGTGCCAATGCCGTGTTCTCCAGAAACAGCACCCCCAAGATCGGTACCTACTTTCAAAATTTGAAACATAACTTCATGTAGTTTTTCCTGATCGTTTTGGAATACTGACAGGTGAACATTTCCGTCTCCAACATGTCCGCATCCTGCAATTAGCGAACCGCTTTGGAGAGCTATTTCGCTTACTTTATTAAGATATGTTGCAATAGTTGACCTAGGCACAACAACGTCTATAATGTCGTTTGCATTCATGGCTTTGGCTACCCAAAATGCTTTTTCGCGAGCATCAACCAAAGCCATTCCCGATTGAGGAGGTAGAGAATATATGTCAATTGCTCCAGAGGATTCCAGGATTGTACCAATGTTTGCCATGTCTTCTTCGAGCCGGTTTGAGCTGTTGCCTTCAAGTACTATCAACAAGTATGCTTGGGCTATTTGTTTTACTTCTTCGGGAATACCAAGGTCGATGCCCGCAGATTTTGTTGTCGCATCTATTGCCAAAAAGTCGAGATATTCAAGAATAGATGGCAAGGTTCCAGTATTGATAATTTTTGGAATAGCCGCAGTGAGTTCGTTCAGCGAATCAAAAGGAGCTAACATCGTCACAGTATCGGAATATTTGGGGGACAATTTAATCGTAAGCTGACTTATGAACCCAAGAGTACCTTCGGATCCAATAAATAGCTGAGTTAAATCATACCCCGTGGAAGACTTTAAAAATTTGCCTCCAGTGATTAGTTTCTCGCCGTTTTCCAGAATTGCGTGAAGTCCCAGTATATGATTTCTGGTAACTCCATACCTTATTGCTTTCATTCCTCCCGCGTTTGTGGCGGCATTTCCTCCGATTGTGGCACTTGATTCGCCTGGTTGGACAGGATATATAAGGGAGTACTTGGCTAGTTCGTCGTTTATTTGCATCAAAGTTACCCCTGGTTCAATTACTGCAATGTGGTTGTCGCAATCGATTTCGAGAATTTTGTTCATCTTTGCGAAACTTACAACTACTGAATTTTCGACGGCATTGCAAGCACCACTCATACCAGACCCTGAACCCCTTGGGACGAGAGCTACAGATTCTTTTTTAGCAAGTTTTACAAGTTGAATCAGCTGTGATTCTTCTGTGGGAAATACTACTGCTATAGGCTTAAAATGTTTCGCTGTTAAAGATTCGTCGTGGGTTAACTCGTCAGTAATGTCTTTAGTTAAAACATTTGATGAACCGAAGACGGAGATAAGGTCGTTAACGATGTCGTTTTTCATTGCTGTTATTAATCAGGATTTGAGTTTATTTAAGGTTAGTTAAAGTAATTTTATTTTGTAAAATATTACTTTAAGTTTGAATTACATTTTATAGTAAGTTGAACTCAAAAATTGCAGATCTCTAAATCCTATAGGAACTTCAAAACTGTTTGTAAAATTTGACTGTGGTACCTATAGACTGTGGTACCTATAGACTGTGGTACCTATAGACTGCGGTAGCTATAGACCGTGGTAGTTGTTGTGGCAAATATAGTTGGACTGACAATGGTTTTGAAAGCAGAGAAATTGCACTACTGCACTACGCAAATCCATAGGTCTAGAATAGATTAAATGCCGTAGGGTAGGAGTTCTTCAGTCAAATTTTACCGACGAAAACTCTCTAAGTTTCTGCAATGAGTGTATAGCGGAGATCGATCTAACTGTACCCGATTTAGATCGCATTACCAAAGAATGTGTTTCCGCTCCCCTAGAAGAGTATCGGACTCCTTTCAGCAAGTCGCCGTCGGTGATTCCAGTTGCAGCAAAGAAACAGTTATCGCCCTTTACCAAGTCATCGGTTGTAAGAACTTGATCTAAATTGTAGCCCTCATCCAAGGCAGCAGTTCGTTCTTTTTCGTTTCTGGGCCACAGTTTTGATTGAATTTCACCGTCGATACATTTTAATGCAGCAGCTGCGATTACACCTTCTGGGGTCCCTCCGATACCGAAAAGAATGTCTATTCCAGAATTTGGCATAGCAGCAGCAATGGCTGCTGCGACGTCTCCGTCCGTTATGAGGCTAATTCTGGCACCTGTTTTTCTCACCTGAGAGATCAGTTCGCTGTGTCTTGGTCTGTCTAAGATTACCGCAGTTACATCTCTGGTAGGGATTCCCTTGGCCTTAGCAACCTGTTTTATGTTATGGTCAACTGGAGCATTTATATCGATGGTTCCAGCAGCAGCTTTGCCAACAGCAATCTTTTCCATGTATACGCAGGGGCCAGGATTAAACATAGTCCCTCGTTCGGATACGGCAATTACTGAAAGCGCCCCGCCTCTTCCAAGACTAGTTAAGGTTGTGCCGTCAATGGGATCTACGGCAATATCTGTTTCTGGTTGCTCACCGTTTCCGATGGATTCTCCGTTAAAAAGCATCGGAGCATGATCTTTTTCGCCCTCTCCGATTACAACGACACCATTCATTGAAACTGATGATAGTACGACACGCATCGCATTGACCGCAGCTCCATCAGCTCCATTTTTGTCGCCTCTGCCCATCCATCGACTTGCCGCCAAAGCGGCAACTTCGGTAACTCGCACTAATTCAAGTGCTAAATTTCTATCTGGTTCTTGATTTTTAGTCACAAAAGTGAGATTATCAGATAGAAAGAGGGCATGTGAAAATTTTTGAAATAAATGAGTCATTTGGACTAAAAGGTTCAGTAAAGATTCAGGGCGCAAAAAACTCAATTTTGAAGTTAATGGCAGCTACATTGCTGTGCCCTGGAGAGCATAGATTTGCTAATTGTCCAGATATTACCGATGTTTTTGATATGTTGAAGATCCTGGTGGATATGGGGGCTGAGGGAAAATTTAGAAAGGAAGAGAAGATTTTAGAGTTAAATATACCTGAAAAAATTAGTTTTAATTTTAATTCAAAATTAATAGAAAAAATGAGAGCCTCGATTACTCTGCTGGGTCCACTTCTGTCTCAAGGAAGTAATTTTGCGTTGCCATTGCCGGGGGGGGATAATTTTGGTAATAGGCCGATTGATTTTCATATCAGGTGTTTGAACGATCTAAAAGCTAATATAGTTGTAAGTTCAAATAAGATAATTTCTGAAAAAAATATATCTAGATTGGTCGGAAGCAGAACGGTTTTAGAGTATCCATCTCACACCGCAACTGATAACTTAATAATGGCTTCGGTATTGGCCGAAGGGAAAACTGTAATTGAAAATGCTGCTCACGAGCCTGAGATTGTGGATTTATGCAATTTTTTAAATTCTTTGGGTGCAGATATCAGTGGGTTTGGTACTTCAAGAGTAATTATTAATGGGGTGGATAAGCTTAAACCGTCGAATCAAATTCATCAAGTAATTGGAGATAGAGTAGAAGCCGTTACTTATCTCTGTGCACTGGGTGTTTGCGGTGGGAAAATTATTTTAGAAAACATTGATCCTACTTTTATTGATACCGTAATTTATAAGCTCAAGACGGTAGGGCTCGACATTAACTCTACTGGAACGGGACTGGTGGCTTCAATGGGACATCGTCCAAAAGCTGCCGATATTTCTACGCTCCCATTTCCAGGGATTGCAACCGACTACAAACCAATGTTAGTTGCCTTAATGGCGGTTGCGGACGGAACGTCCATCGTCACAGAAAATATTTTTGTAGGAAGATTTAAGTATGTGGAAGAACTTTTAAAGATGAATGCTGATATTTCAGTTGAAGGGCATCACGTAGTGGTCAGAGGAAAAGACCGCCTCAAAGGGGCCGACGTTACTGCTCATGATATCAGAGCTGGCGCTTCGCTGTTAATAGCAGGAATGAAAGCGAGTCCAACAACTCAGGTTTTTGGGGTTGATCATATAAACCGAGGGTATGAAGATATTTGTGGCAAAATGAAATCTATAGGGGTAGATATCGCATAAAAGGAAATATAATTTGAAAGGAAATATAATTTGAAAGGAAATATAATTTGAAAGGAAATATAATTTGAAGCGATTTAAGTCGAACAGATACTGGAGCAATAAAATTAATGACAGTAAATTAGACCTTACTTAACCGTGAAAGAAGAGGTCAGCACAAGATATTACATAAATTTAGTACGTAAAATTGAATTACTAAATCTTGATATCACTTATGATCTTCCTTGGCAAGATCATAATTTTGACAAATGGTACGAGATCGACTCAAAATCATCTGTTTAGACAAACGAACAATTTATCGTTAAAAAAACTATCGAAAATCTCTAGATTCTAAGTTGTAGTTCTGAACCGATGTTCACGCTAGATAAGATAATTGAGCTAATAATCTTACCAATGTTTAAAGATTTGTTGTTACATGAGCAAACAGCTTTTAGATCTTCAAAACTCATTTTATCAAGTGCGTATTTTGGGTACTGACATTTTTAAAATGAATTTGAATTATTTGCTAAATTTAACAGTAGCTTTAAAAAAAGCTTAGATTCTGTAAAGTATCGCTTAAAGTGGTATAAGTCGAAATATCCTCAAACGATGGAAAAGCAGAAGATGATTGTAAAACCAAACAATGACGAGGATGATAAATATTATTGCTTTGATATTAATATTTAAAAGTATAGTAAGGACTATTCAGTAAGGACTATTCGTTGACAGATCGTAACCATAATGCAGATCAACTCTATTCTGATGCTAAAAACGGAGATCGTAGAGCCCTGGGACGTTTAATTAGTCTCATTGAATCGGGATACCTCTTCAAATTGAATCAGGTTAAATCTCATCCAGGGGCTCAAAATGGTCCAGTTTTGGTTGGAATTACAGGTGCTCCTGGAGCAGGAAAGTCTACTTTGACCTCGCAGATTATTTCTTCTATCAGATCGGCAAATGAGACTGTTGCGGTAATAGCAATCGATCCCTCTTCTCCCTTTACCGGTGGGGCGATTTTGGGCGACAGGATAAGGATGAGCGAGCACGCGTTGGACTCTGGAGTATATATAAGATCTTTTGCTACTCGGGGTAAGTTGGGAGGCTTAGCCTCTGCGGTTCCCGAGGTAGTTAAACTGCTGTCATCACTTTTGTATGATTTTGTTTTGATTGAGACGGTTGGCGTAGGTCAAATTGAAGTTGAAATAGTCGGTCAAGCTGATACCACTGTCGTGGTAGTTAACCCAGGTTGGGGCGACAGCGTTCAAGCAAACAAAGCTGGCCTCATGGAAATAGCTGATATATTTGTTATAAATAAGTCTGATCGGCCGGGGGCCAATGAAACTGAGAGGGATTTGAAAGCTATGCTTGAACTATCGTCGAATTTAGACTGGATTCCTCCAATTTGTCAGACAGTAAGTACTGAAGGTCAGGGAGTGGATACGTTACTTGAAAAAATAAAAGAACATAGATCGTATCTTGAAAAAACAGGTATTCTTCAGCAGAAGTTGGTGCAGAGAACCAAGAATGAAATTCTATCCCTGATTAATGAGCGTATTGTTTTAAAAACTAATGAGTTTGTGGATTCGAAATTCGGAAATGAACTGATTGATTCAGTAATTGATGGTAATTTAGATGTTTTTGCTGCAAGCGAAATTGTCTTAGGCGAAATTAATAAGGTAATTTGAGTTCAGAACAGTGCCGAAAGAATTAAAAGACGACCCACTGTGGTATAAAAAAGCAGTATTTTATGAGGTATTTCCTAGAGGATTTTATGACAGCAATAATGATGGATTCGGTGATCTAAAGGGGGTAACCGAAAAACTTGAATTTCTTTCATGGTTGGGAATTGATTGTATTTGGTTGCTTCCCTTTTATGCATCTCCTATGAAAGATGGGGGATATGATATTTCCGATTTTGAAAATGTCGATCCTTCTTACGGTACTTTTGAAGATTTAATTGAGCTAATTGACAAAGCTCATTCTATGGGCATCAGAGTCATTTCTGATTTGGTCGTAAATCACTCCAGTGACCAACACCCATGGTTTTTAGAATCCAGATCTTCGCGGGATAATCCTAAAGCAGATTGGTATGTATGGAGTGATGACGATAGCTTGTATTCCAATGCACGCATAATATTTACAGATGTGGAAAATTCTAATTGGGCTTGGGATCAAGTACGGCAACAGTACTACTGGCACAGATTTTATTCCCATCAACCTGATTTAAATTATGACAACCCAGAAGTTCAGGAAGTGATGTTAAATGTAGTCAAAAGATGGCTAGATCTGGGCCTTGACGGATTTCGGTTGGATGCCGTGTCATATCTTTTTCAGCGCAACAATACTAACTGTGAAAATCTTCCCGAAACCCACGAATTTTTAAAACTTCTTCGAAAAGAAATCGATAGTCGATACCCCAACAGAGTTTTATTAGCGGAAGTAAATCAGTGGCCAACAGATTTAGTCGATTACTTCGGTGAGGACGACGAGTGCCATATGTGTTTTCAGTTTCCGCTTATGCCGAGAATGTTTATGGCTGTACGAAGAGAGCAGAGGCTACCGATTACCGAGATTCTTTCTTTGACTCCGAATATTCCGGAGAACTGTCAGTGGGGGTTGTTCTTACGAAATCACGACGAACTTACCTTAGAGCAGGTGAGTGACGAAGAGCGAGACTATATGTTTTCAGAATATGCCAAAGACAATCGTATGAAAAGACACATGGGGATTGCAAGGCGTTTCGCTCCGTTGGTTGACAATTCGAGGTCAATTGCAGAATTGTTACATTCAATGTTGTTTTCACTTCCAGGTAGTCCTATCCTTTATTACGGTGATGAGATTATGATGGGAGACAATACTTATTTGAAAGATCGCGACTCAGTCAGGACACCTATGCAGTGGACCCCTGACAGAAACGGTGGCTTTTCGCTAGCAAATTTCGAGCAACTATATCTTCCTCCTTTGATGGATCCAGTCTACGGATATCAGTCTGTAAATGTGGAATCGCAGTTTAAAAACCCTGGTTCATTTTTGCAGTGGATTAAGAAGTTAATAACTGTAAGGAGTAACTATCAAGTATTTGGGAGCGGAAAATTTGAGATTTTACATGATGATAACCCTTCTATATTCGCCTTTTTAAGGTATTTTGAGGAGCAAATTGGTGCCTCCGAACTAATTGAGGAAAATACCGTTGTAGAAGTTGATAATATTGAAATAATTGATCAGACGAGTGCGAATAAGGTTCTGTGTATTTATAATCTCTCGAGATTTGCACAGCCTGCAGAACTTGATCTGAGTAAATATAAAGGAGCTAAATTGGTAGAGCTCAGCGGGAGAGTTTTGTTTCCACAAATTACGGAAAGTCCCTATCGATTTACCCTAGGTCCTCACGGCTACTATTGGTTTGAAATTACAGATCAAATATGACAAGATTAAGTCCTCAAGCCAAAGAATATTTAGTTTCGGGCTTTAAGAGCTGGATTGCAGAGCAGATCTCGGGAGTAAGCGAAAAAGATATCCAGCTTACAAGTTACAAGTCAAAATACTTTCCTTTACAAAGTGACGGTCAGATTGAAGTTGTAATGTTTTTTGGCAAGTTTACTGGGTCAAATGACTCTCTAAAAAAACTCTTCAATGACTTGAACACTAATCCCGGAACTTTACCTCGAAATATAAATGATTCTAGTTTGAATGATTCTAGTTTAGATGAGTCTCTTAATTTTTTTTGGCCTGTTACAGTAATCAAATCAGACGATTTGAGTAAAGTTGGTGCAGATGTTTCTGCATACCAGATAATGACGATAGAGGAAGGTAAATATATTGCCTTTGACGGGTTTTGTTCAGATCTTACCGTAAAAAAACTATTTGAATCAATTAATTTACCGATAAATTCAACAGATAGAAATTCGGAAGCTCATAATGGATTCGATGAATATTTAACAGTGCGTAGATTGGCTGAATCATCTGATGGCTCTCAAGTTTATGTTATTGATTCTAAATACCGCTTTTGCTTATTTAAATTTTACAGAAGTCAGCCAAAAATTGGCGTTGAGCTTTTGGAAAAACTTGACGGAGCCGGATTCAATAATATGGCAGCACCCTTAGCTAGATTTAATTTAGGCAGGAATTTGGCTGGACTAGTTGTTGAAAATTTTGAAGGTGCGAGTACATTAGAAGCCATGGTTAACGTATCTCTGCGGGATTTATTTGATTTTAGAGGCGACCCGAATAAAGCTGGAGGCGATCTTTCCGAAGAGTTCAAGCGATTAGGAGAGATGTTGGCTAAATTGCATGCAGCACTGGAAGATAGATTTGACGCAGTTAGCGAATCTTTCGAAAATATTACAAGGCTTTGTGACAATATTCTAAACAGAAATTCTTCTAAGAATGCGAAACTTGTTAAGAATGAGATTAACCTTTTAGAGTCAATTGAAAATTTCGGATTGGCTACTAGGATTTACAATACTATCGATTTAAATATGTTGCTTAGAACGGATATGGGATGGTGTCTGGTAGATTTTGGGCAGGAGGTAGTTGATATGAGATACACTCCATTGATAAATTTAGCTCAAATATTGGCGAAGATTAAAAAGGTATTGGATGAGCAAGTCGCAATGCAATTGGACTCGGACCTTCAGAAAATAAATATTCTCTCAAATGCCTGGTTCAAACTGAATAGCGAAGCTTTTATAGAAGGGTATATGTATCAAATCAAAGATCGTGAAATTGTTCCGAATGATCCTAAAATAGCACAACAGATTGTAATGACGCTGTATCAGTGCATGTTGGCAAGACTGAATTGATTCCGACTGTTAAAAATTTTAGCTTTACTTTTTTTTAGATAGTAATTTAGTTAAATTTACCGAAAAACTTTTTTATATTTTTTAATTTTTAGCATTAAACCAAAGGTTTAGAATCTAAATCTATTGATCGGACTTTGCGTCTCTAAGTTGTTCGGCTGCAGATTCTGGAGATACGATATTTATCATTACCCCTGTTCCCAGTTCAAATCCAGCTCTGGTAGTTAACTTTGGAATTAAGTGAATATGCCAATGATAAGTACCCGAACTCCTATAAGGAGCAGAATGAAAGACAATGTTATAACTTATATCACCAAGCAGATTTATCAATCTTCTTACAGCGTCTTTAATCGAATTTCCGATTTCCATCAAAGATTGTTGGTTCCCAGTATGCATATGTTGACCGTGCTTTTTGGGGATAATAAGCATTTCATATGGGTGACCTGACCAGTAGGGACAAATAACTATAGCAAAGTCATTAGAAGATACGATTCTATACTTTGCCCTGTTTTCGGCGTCTAATGTGGTACAAAGTAAACAACCTCCCGCAAATCTTGCAAACCCTGCCTGTTCATCGGCTAATTCACGGGGGATAAAGGGTATGCCTAAAAGCTGCGCATGTGGGTGCTCTAAAGAGGCTCCAGCCTCCCTACCGTGATTTATAATTGCTTGTGTATACCTAAGACCAGGCGTTAACGAATGTTCCTCTGTCCTGTCTCTAATTGCGCCTAAAATTAGCGCACATTGTTCGGTTGCAAGCTGTCCGAAATGTTCTGTATGGCTAGGCGACAATATCAGTACTTCATGAATTCCGCTCGATGGTGCTTCAGTAAATACGGGACCCAAGTGGTTTACTATGAACGGTTCGTCTCCATCAAATGCCGGATAAAGGTTAGGAAGTACCCTAATGAGCCATTTCCCGTTTGCACCATAAGTTTCCAACGCTGGTGGGGTATCTTCTTCGTTGCCTGGGCAAAAAGGACAGGTAGTTGAATCAGATTCGGCGGATCTAACACGAGGTGAAAAAGCAGTCGGCCGATTAGCACGACTAGTACTCACGGCGATCCATCTTCCCGTTAAAGGGTCTAGTCTAAGTTGATTTGTACTTGTCATTTAACAATCTCAAATTGTTCCATATTTATTTATATCTCATATGGCTCAACAATTAACGCTTTTTATCAAAAACAATCTATAAGAAATATTCTAGCTTTAGATGATGCACTTTATGATACTTTAAAGAAAGCAATTTTAGCCATATTTTTGTAATGGAATTCAAGATTACTATTGCAAACATTTATTTGAAAAATCCGTTAACATATGGTTTAATAAGTTTCTAAATATTTGCTGGTACTGCGATGAACTGCAAGCGCTAGGCTATCACCAGTCTGAATTCAACTGCGAAACATTCTAGACTAACAGTTGTGGGTACTATTCAACCGCTTAAACTAGACTACTTCCATCTATGTGCCAGTCAGGCTATTAGCTGTTAATGGTTATTGTTGTTTTCATTTTTTGTGCTTTCTGAACGCAATAAGCTATTTGTCCAGATAATTGCTTTAGTATTGCCGACCAATATTCATTAAGATTGGCTGGTAAATTATTTAAATTAAACCATATCTAAGTAATCTAAGGTATGGATTCATATTGACTCATAATCATGTGCGTAAGATGGCGAGAAATTTTCTAATATTAATACACGTCAGTTCGGCTTTTTTAACTCTTGGCTTTCCAATTGTAGTATTTTGCGAAGCAATAATGCTACGAAATGAAGTAGCAATTA
>JAJYVQ010000062.1 GCA_021791915.1 Actinomycetes bacterium
ACGGTCCTAATCTAAGGGCACTTGCTTCCTATTTTGTCACCAGACAACATTTACCAATTTTAAGAGTTGCTGAAATGTTTAGTGATGTCTTTAATCATAAAGTATCAGCTGGAACCATTATTAATATTGTTAGTGAAGGTGCTTATCTATTAGATGACTTCACTTTAAATCTAAAAGACCAAATTGCAAATTCTGAGGTTGTACATGCTGATGAAACAGGTTTAAGAGTTGAAGCAGCTTTAAAATGGGTCCATGCACTCTCTACGAATAAACTTACACTATATAGCCTAGATGATAAACGCGGGAAAGAAGCAATGGATGCTGTAGGTGTAATTGCTTTAATTACAGGTGTCTTAGTTCATGATCATTGGAAACCTTATTACGCCTATAATCACTTACTACATTCTCTCTGTAATTCTCACCACTTGCGTGAACTTACAGAGATATCTGAAACTCCAGGTCAACTGTGGGCAAATGATATGATAGAACTTTTATGCAATACCTGGTATAGCGTTGTTCTTTCAAAAGATGACGGTAAAAGTGAACTTGATGCACAAAAGCTTGAAGAGTTAAATAACAGTTACGATGTAATCATTAAAAGAGGAAATATAGCTAATCCACAAAAACAAAGCACAGTTGTTAAAAGAGGCCGTACAAAACGATCAAAAGCACAAAATCTACTGATACGATTAGAAAACAAGAAAGAAGATGTTCTACGGTTTGCTTACAATTTCAATGTACCATTTGACAACAATCTCTGTGAGAGGGATATAAGAATGATAAAGCTTACTCAAAAGATATCAGGAGGGTTTAGAACCAGTGATGGAGCAAAGGCATTTCTTACAATGAGGAGTTACCTATCAACATTAATGAAACATGGAGAAAATCTTCTAGATGCTTTAGAACTGTTATTTAAAGGCAATCCTTGGATGCCTCCTGTCACGGCATCTGGGCCTTGAGTATCCCTATGAATTAACGACACTTCTTTGTTTCTCACAATAATAATTGATTGAAGCAATAGAGGGTATCTGAACTGTTACGTCTAAAACAGTCTAAATTTTTAATCAAATTAAATTTAGTCTTTTTAAAGTCGAGCGACTATGTAATTTATAGCCCCACAGAGTACTGCAATATCTTCTGGTTCAATTGAAGGAAACATAGCGACCCTGAGTTGGTTTCTGCCAAGCTTTCGGTAAGGCTCGGTATCAACTAATCCGTTTTTCCTTAGAATTTTAGCAATTGTTATTGCATCTATCTCGTCTGCAAAATCTATCGTAGCAACTACGTGAGATCGCTGCTGTATATCTTTTACAAAAGGCTGAGCAAAATCTGAGTTCTCAGCCCACGAGTATATTGTCTCAGCTGACCTATCGCACCTCTTCGTAGTAAAATCCATACCTCCGTTTTCTAACATCCAAATTATCTGATCATTTAGCATATATAATGTTGCCAAAGCTGGAGTATTGTAAGTCTGATCCATTCGGGAATTTTCTACCGCAACCTTAAGGTCAAAAAAAGCTGGAATGAATCTGCCCGATTCAGCAATTCTGTATGTCCTGTCAATCGCTCTTTGACTCATGAGTGCTATCCAAAGTCCACCGTCTGAAGCAAAGCACTTTTGGGGGGCAAAATAGTAAACGTCAAATTCTGCAGGGTCAACTCTTAGGCCCCCAGCAGCACTTGTAGCATCGACTGCCACTAGCGAGCCTTCATCTATACTAAGTGGCCTTTTTATTTCCATGGCCACTCCAGTAGAGGTTTCGTTATGTGTTAAAGCATAAAGATCTACCTCGTTTTTTACAACAGGCAATGGATGAGTTCCCGGATCCGACTTAATCACTTCTGGATCCAAAAGATGCGGAGCAGTCTTTGCTGCTTTTGCAAACTTGGAAGAAAACTCCCCGAATTCCAAATGCTGACTCTTTGAGTCAATCAGACAAAATGTTGCTATATCCCAGAAAGCAGTAGCTCCCCCATTCCCCAAAACTACTTCGTAGCCTTCGGACAAACCGAACAGTTCCGTAAGTCCTTTCCTTATCGAACCTACTAAGTTTTTGACAGTTGGTTGCCTGTGGGATGTTCCCAAAAAAGTAGTTTTTGAGTTATAAAGATTCTCAAGTGTCTCAAGTCTGACCTTTGAAGGGCCGCACCCGAATCTTCCATCTGTCGGTATAAACTCTTTCGGCAAAACAATTTCGGCTGTGTCTCCCATACTTACTATCTCAACTTTCTTTAAAAACTCTTAATAACGTTCATTTTTGCAACTGTATCTGGCATGAGCAAAAAATAAATCGCTAGATTATATTTTAAGTGAATTATTTGCTAAAGTTTACAAGCCTAAATTCTCATCTCAGTAGTGAAATTTATATTGTCTAAAATGTGTAAAACTTATATAGTATGAATCCTTTAAAAAGCCCTGAGTCCAGAATTTCAAGGTTGGTCGCAAATATAGAACCTTCTGCGACTTTAGCAGTAGATGCAAAAGGGAAAGCCTTAAAAGCCCAAGGTGAACCTGTGGTAAGTTTTGGCGCCGGTGAGCCCGACTTCCCCACGCCTTCTATAATCGTCCAAGCTGCGATCGAAGCCGCTAAAGATCCCAAGTATCACAAATATACTCCAGTTGCGGGGCTTGACGAACTCAGAGCTGCCTTAGCTGAAAAAACCTCCAAAACTACAAACTATAAGGTGGAAAGTTCCCAAGTATTGGTTACAAACGGGGGGAAGCAGGCACTTTATAACAGCTGTCTAAGCCTGCTTAACCCTGGAGACGAAGTTTTACTTCCTACTCCCTACTGGAGTACCTATCCAGAAGCAATAAAGCTAGCAAGCGGTATACCAGTTGAGGTGCCTACAAAGTTTGAAAATAACTTTCACGTTACTGCAGAAGATCTGCAATCAAAATTGACCAAAAACACAAAGATGATCATTCTGACATCGCCGAACAACCCGACTGGAGCCGTATTAAAAAAAGAAGAGCTTATTCAGATCGGAGAATTTGCGGTGAAAAACAACCTATGGATTATCACCGACGAAATTTATGAATTCTTGGTTTACGATACAGCACAACAGTTTTCGATTGTTTCGTTAGTTCCCGAGCTTAAAGATACTTGTCTCATAATCAATGGAGTCGCTAAAACATATGCGATGACTGGTTGGCGGGTAGGTTGGATAGTAGGTCCTAAAGACGTTATAAATGCGGCTATTAACTTACAGTCTCAAACTACTTCCAATGTCAACAACATCGCACAGATGGCTACGCTTGGGGCTTTAAGATCAAGTGACGAGGACTTCAAAACAATGAAGTCCGCTTTTGAAAAAAGACGGCAATTAATTTACAGTTTGCTAACTTCTATCGAGGGTATTGATTGCAACTTGCCAGAAGGTGCATTTTATGCATACCCATCGTTTAAAAACTTTATCGGAAGATCTATAGGTTCAACTAAAATAAACAATACTTTGGACCTAGCGGAATTGATATTAGATAAAGCAAAAGTTGCATTTGTCCCTGGAGAAGCGTTCGGAACTCCTGGTTATGGACGATTTTCATACGCATTAAGTCAAGACGATATTACCGAAGGTATAAATCGAATACATAAATTACTTATGGAGGTTAATTAATATGGCGCGCATTCTAATCACTGAAGAAATTGCCGAAAGTGGAATAGATCAGATAAGAGAAGCTGGACATAAAGTTGATGTCAAATATGATTTAACTTTTGAACAACTGATAGAAGAAATTGAAACTGCACACGCTCTTATAATACGGTCAGCCACAAAGGTCACCAAAGAAGTAATACAGGCGGCAAAAGAACTCGTAGTAATTGGAAGAGCTGGTATCGGTTTGGACAATGTAGATGTAAATGAAGCCACCCTCAAAGGAGTGATGGTGGTAAATGCACCTCAGTCCAATATAGTATCAGCCGCAGAACAGACATTAGCTCTGTTGCTATCACAGGCCCGTAATATCCCTCAGTCCCACACTGCATTAAAAAATGGGAAATGGGAAAGATCTAAATGGGAAGGGGTAGAAATATACGGAAAAACTCTCGGAGTTGTTGGATTAGGAAGAGTAGGAGCTTTAGTTGCCCAAAGAGCATTGGCTTTCGGTATGAGACTTATAGCATACGATCCATTTCTGACCGCTGATAGGGCCAAAAAGATGGGAGTTGAACTTGTAGGCTTAGACGAACTGGCTGCTCAGAGCGATTTTATTACAGTTCACCTACCAAAAACTCAAGACACAATGGGACTGATAAACAAAGATCTGCTCCAAAAAATGAAAACTGGAGTCCGAATAATTAATACCGCTAGAGGCGGAATAATAGACGAACAAGCTCTATATGAGTCGATAACTTCTGGTAAAGTCCAAGGGGCTGCTTTGGACGTATTTGAAAAAGAACCGTGTACAGATTCTCCTTTATTTGAATTAGATTCTGTAGTAGTCACTCCTCATCTAGGCGCATCTACTGTCGAAGCACAAGACAAAGCTGGAATTACTATCGCTGAACAAGTGCTACTGGCCTTAGAGGGCGCATTCGTACCATATGCAGTAAATATAAACGCATCACAAGCCTCAGAGGAAGTAGCAAAATTCCTTTCCCTTGCAGAACAGACTGGAAAACTTTTTGCTGGATTAAATGAGGGACTGCCAGACGATTTGGAGATAATCTACCAGGGGAAACTCGCCGAAGAAGACACTGGTATACTGACACTGTCAATTCTTAAAGGTATTTTTTCAATCGGTACCGACGATCCAGTAAGTTATGTAAACGCTCCACAGTTAGCAAAAGAAAAAGGTCTGTCAGTTAAGGAGTCCAAAACTAACGAAACTGGCGCATATGTAAACTTGATTACACTTAAATCGTTGAACCATTCAATAGCTGGAACCCTAGTAGGCATAAATCAGACACCCAGGATAGTTTTAGTGGACGACCATGTAATTGAAGTTCCACCAGCAGAAAATATGCTTGTTGTAAGAAACGACGATAGACCAGGAATGATAGGAGTAGTAGGGACGATATTAGGAAAACATCAAATTGGCATCTCGTCAATGGCTGTGGGACCGTCTACTACTTCAAACACAGCTCTAATGGTGTTATCTACAAATACTCCGGTAAAAAATGAAATTGTTAAAGAACTAGCCGACGAAGACGGAATTATCGAAGTACACAGGTTAGGAACAGAGCAATAAACTGCCAATAACAATTTTTTCACTATTGTTCCTTAAGTTCATAATCTAT
This sequence comes from Actinomycetes bacterium, assembly GCA_021791915.1. Taxonomy (GTDB): domain Bacteria; phylum Actinomycetota; class Acidimicrobiia; order Acidimicrobiales; family JABEUL01; genus JAJZNL01. Next base: position 5,241 of record JAJYVQ010000062.1, read on the forward strand.
TAAACAATTCAATACTGCAACAACCAAATATATAAAAACTGAAAAGCAAAGTCTTAGAGCAAAATTAAAATAAATTGCTATCATGTACATTTATAAGTGATAAAATAAAGTTAATGAATAAGTTCGTATTAAATTTTTTACTCCTTAGTTGACAGCGGGCGCTGAAATTAGCGTTCGCTTTAACCTCCTGTGTATTGGCACTAGGAGGTTTTTTATTTGGAGGTTTTTTATTTGGAGGTTTTTTATTATAAAAATATAACTTCAACAAAATAATTGAGAAATGATTAATTTAATTTAAATTTATTAATAAGTAAAGGAAGACAAAATGAGCAATAACAGTGATGAACATTTGATGATATTTGATACCACACTGAGAGACGGAGAACAAGCCCCTGGTATTTCTTTGGATGCAAATGAAAAATTGGAAATTGCCGAACAGCTTGCAAAATTAAATGTAGATTACATTGAAGCAGGTTTCCCCGTAGCAAGTCAGGGAGACTTCGACGCTGTACAGGCTATTGCAAGATCTATTGAAGGTCCAGTAATCGCAGGGCTTTCTAGGACAAGCTTAAGTGATGTAGAAAGATGTTATGAAGCGCTAAAGGACGCTCAGAAAAATCGGATTCACGTTTTTATTTCCACTTCTCCAAATCACATGGAACACATGTTAAAGATGACAGAGGCACAAGTTTTAGAGGAAGTTAAACGAGGAGTATCAAGGGCCAAGGAGTTGACCGATGATGTCGAGTTTTCACCTCAAGATGCCACCAGAACTCCGATGGATTTCATGATGCAAGTTTTGAATCAGGCGATTGAATCTGGTGCCAACTGTTTAAACATTCCAGACACAGTAGGTTACGGAATTCCTTGGGATTTCGGAGCATTAATCGCATACATTAAAAAAGAGATTCGGGGGAACTACGTTATATCCACCCACTGTCATAACGACTTAGGTTTAGCTACAGCTAACTCTCTAGCAGGAGTCCAAGCAGGAGCACGTCAGGTAGAAGTATGTATAAATGGGATAGGAGAAAGAGCGGGGAATGCAGCACTAGAAGAAGTTGTAATGGCAATTAAAATAAGACCAGATCAGTTTAACAACATCTCTACAAAAATAAGAACCGAGGAAATTGCAAAAACTTCTAGACTGGTTTCAAGATTAACGGGTTATCCTGTTCAATATAACAAAGCGGTGGTAGGTCGAAACGCATTTGCTCACGAATCTGGCATACATCAACACGGCGTATTGGAAGAACGTAGTACTTATGAAATCATTGAAGCCTCCAGCGTAGGCCAGTTAGGAAGGCAGATAGTATTAGGTAAGCATTCGGGGCGCCACGCATTTGTAGATACCTTAAACAAAATGGGAATTAAAATACAAGGTGATACCTTAAATGCGGCGTTTGTAAGATTTAAAGAGTTGGCTGACAGAAAAGTTCAGATCACAGAAGCCGATCTTGAGGCAATAGTTGGCGAAGAGCTAGGAATTCATACGAAAGAAGAGTTTGTGTTGGACTCGCTGGAGCTAAAAGGTGGTACAGTCGGAACTCCTTTAGCTAAAGTTACAATTGTTAACGCTGACCAAAAGCTGACTGCTGAAGCAAAAGGTAACGGTCTCATAGATGCGGCGTGCAATGCTATAAGCGAAGCAACCAAAGTCACAGCAAAGTTAATCGATTTCAATGTTTCTTCGGTTACTGGAGGCATTGATGCCTTAGGGGATGTAATCATTCAAATAGAGTCAGACGATATCAAAGTTACTGGTCGTGGAGTTTCAACTGATGTGGTCGAAGCCTCGGGAAGAGCTTATCTGAACGCTATTAACAGATTAGTCAAGATACGTCAAAGAAACGAAATTATTGAAAAAGTCTCAGGACCCTAACATTTAAACTTAAAACTTTAAAATAAGTAAACTATTGATCCAAAGACCTTAGATGCTTCGTAAAATCATTGCCTAACACGAATTTGTTGGAAGTCTAGTGAATTCGAACTTTAAAATTAAAGGGATAAATTGAGTTTATTAAATACTAAGAGGCTCAGGACAAAAATGTCGATTAAAGTGTAACCTTGGGTAACCACTTAAATCTATTTGATTCATAATCTGAAATTGCCTTACCGTTGGCTAAAGTTAACCCAATATCGTCTAATCCATTTAAGAATCTATATTGGACAAAAGAATCAATTGCAAATTTTTCTTCTATTGAAAGCTCGGGAATAGATACGGTAAGGTTTTTAAGATCCACCACTATCAATAGTTCAGGATTTTTGGGTATTTCATTTAGCATCAACGATACGACAGTAGAATCTAATTCAACTGGTACTAGTCCCATCTTTGTACAGTTATTTTTGAAAATATCAGCAAACCTTGGCGATATGACCGCCTTAAAGCCATAGTCCTGTATCGCCCATACTGCATGTTCTCTAGAAGATCCAGTGCCAAAATTCTGACCAGCAACTAATATGGTGGCTTTTGCATATTCAGGTTTATTTAAAACAAATTCCCTATCATCACGCCATTCTGAAAAAAGGCCTTTCCCAAAACCAGTTCTTTCAACCCGCTTTAACCAATCACTTGGAATAATCTGATCAGTATCCACGTCGGATCTATTCAGTGGTAACCCCGTACCTTCAATTATTTCAACTTTTTGCATACTTTATCCTTAATGAAAAATTTGTTACAGATCTGACGGTTCGGCAAATTTTCCCACAATTGCAGTAGCTGCAGCAACCGCCGGTGACACCAAATGTGTTCTCCCACCTCTACCTTGTCTACCTTCGAAATTTCTGTTTGAGGTCGAGGCGCATCTTTCTTTGGGTTTTAACTTATCAGGGTTCATAGCTAAACACATTGAACACCCGCTTTCCCTAAAATCAAATCCAGCTTCGATAAAAATCTTATCTAATCCCTCGGCTTCTGCTTGAGCTTTTACTTTCCTAGATCCTGGAACTATAATGGTTCTTACATTTGAATTGACTTTTTTACCTTTTACGATCGAAGCGACTTGTCTAAGATCTTCTATCCGAGAATTCGTACATGACCCGATAAATACCGTATCTACAGGAATATCTTTAATCTTTTCCCCTCCTTCAAGTCCCATGTAGTTTAATGCTCTTTCAGCAGACTCTCTTTGAGAATCATTTACAAAGTCATCTCTGCTCGGAACGGTCGAGTTAATTGGTACAACTTGAGATGGGTTGGTACCCCATGAAACATACGGAGTTAAACTACTGGCGTCTAAAGTGACTTCTTTGTCAAATACAGCGTCTGGATCGCTAAAAAGAGTTTTCCAGTATGTCAAAGCGTCCTCAAAATCGCTTCCCTTCGGAGCATATGGTAGACCTTTGATGTAGTTAAATGTTACTTCATCAGGTGCTATCATTCCTGCTCGTGCTCCCGCTTCAATAGACATATTACAAACAGTCATTCGTCCTTCCATCGAAAGAGATCTTATAGCGTCGCCTCTATATTCAATGATGTGTCCGATACCACCTCCAGTACCAATTTTTCCAATAATAGCTAGTATCAAATCTTTGGCGGTGACATTTTCTGGCAAAGCACCGGTTATATTTACAGCCATCATTTTAGGTTTTGTTTGAGACAGACTTTGCGTCGCTAAAACATGTTCGACTTCAGAAGTGCCGATTCCGAAAGCTAAAGCTCCAAAAGCTCCATGCGTCGAAGTATGGGAATCTCCACATACTATTGTCATTCCAGGAAGCGACAAACCCAGTTCTGGTCCGATTACGTGAACAATTCCCTGGTTGGGATCTCCCATTGGAAAGTATCTGATGCTGTTTTCCTTACAATTTCTATCCAATACCTCAAGCTGCTTGGCTGATATCTTGTCTTCAATCGGCTTGTCAATATCCTTAGTGGGTACATTGTGATCCGCAGTTGCAACTGTTAAATCGGGCCTACGTACTTTTCTTTTAGAAAGCTTCAACCCCTCAAAAGCCTGCGGAGATGTAACCTCATGAACTAAGTGAAGATCTATCCATATCAAGTCAGGCTCTCCTTGTTTGGATAGTACTACATGACGGTCCCAAACCTTTTCTGCTAAAGTTTTACTCTTATTTTCTGTTTGTTCCACTATTTTATTCTCTATTATCTTTTATTCTCTATTATCTTTTATTCTCTATTGTCTTTTTTCTCTATTATCTATTTTTTCTATTATCTTTTATATGTTCTATTATCGTTATATCTATAGTTTATTTGTTCCGCTATATAAAGATTACCTGATCTAGATGCAATATCTAATCAGGTCTTTACCACTCAAAACTTTAAGTTTTTGATTTAAACCTTCGAACTGACACTTTGATCACTATTTTGAGCTAAAATAATAAACATTGACAACTGCACTTATGAAGTGCCTTTAAACATAAAGTTTATAGTATCGAAAATTTTAGGAGAAAAGGATGACTGTAACTGAAAATCAAGTAAATATCGGAAAAAAGCCGCCTGTTATATTACTAACACCTGAAGCTCAAACTAAAGTAACCGAACTTCTAGCAGATGAAGAAAACGCCGAAGAACTTGTTCTGAGAGTTGCCGTAAAACCAGGAGGGTGTTCTGGGTTTAGTTACGATATGTATTTTGATACAGAAACCGCAACAGACGATATAATCTTAGAGTATGGTACTGTAAAAATTGCAGTCGACAAAGAAAGCTCTGACATGCTAAAAGGCTCCACTTTGGAGTATGAAGATGGTCTACAGGGAGCTGGATTTCACATCGTAAACCCTAATGCAACTAGAACTTGCGGATGCGGTTCTTCTTTCAGCTAGAGAACTACCATTCCTGTTTAAATTATTCTTAATTTAACGTCATATAGTTAAGTTGTCTACGCCCGTCGGTCCCTACAGCCCATATATTATTGCAGAACCTTTTGTTTTTTTGTCTGGGCAAATAGGTCTCAATAGCAACGGACTAAGCGGAGACATCAAAACAGAAACTGCTATCTGCATTGACAATTTAAATGCATTGTTGTCTCAATTAAATCTAGATCTTACTAATATTGTCAAAACTACAGTATTTTTAACTGATATTAACCATTACGATTCAATGAACGAAATCTATATGGAAAAGTTTGTAACTCAAAGACCTGCAAGATCAGCCGTTGTCGTTAAAGAGCTTCCGATCGGAGCTTTAATTGAGATTGAAGCAATTGCTAAGATTAACTAAACTACAAAAATTAACCTAATCAAACGCCTCTTCTTAAAATTTTGACAGTCCAAATCTGTATCCCACCGATCTAACCGTTTGAACTAAATTAGCGTGTTCTTCCCCAAGTTTGGCTCTAAGGCGCCTTATATGTACGTCGACGGTTCTTGCTCCACCGTAATATTCATATCCCCAAACCCTGGATAAAAGTGCTTGCCTCGAAAATACTTTACCTGGCTTTGACACAAGAAATTTTAAAAGTTCGTATTCCATATAAGCAAGGTCCAAAGTTCTGTTGTCACAAAGAACCTGATAGGTATCAGTATTTATAGTAATTGGACCGTAAGTAATTAAAGTTTTTGAAATCTGTTTACCTGACTTTTTTAGCATTTTTGTTATTCTTATTTCAAGTTCATCCGCCGATGTATTAATTAAAACAAAATCCTCAAAATAGTCGGTGTGCTTAATAATATCTGAAGTCAGATCGCCTCCCACCACTGCTAAAACCGGAATATCCAAATTGATGTCTTCGTAAATGTCTTTACACAAGTTCCATCCACTTTGTGCCAACTTAAAGATATTAACCACAGCAAACAAAATATTGTCACCCTGCTCTTTAATTGCAGATATCTGTGAAAATGATGTTAACTGTTTTTCGGTCACCTCAACTAGCTCTGATTTGTTATCTAAGCTGTCGATAAGGTTGTACGAAAAACTTAATATTATATCCATAAACTACATTTATATAAAAGAACAGTTATTGTTTACCAACTCTTAAAACAAGAGTTTTGCCGTTATGGTTTCTTTGTAAAGCTTTAACTATTCTTGTGGAAACTAACATCGCAGTGTTTGTGATTTTTTTTAAGATTAGAGATAGGAAAGATATCTGTTGATTTCAAAATCCGTGACGTGTCTGGCATATTTAGCCCATTCCTGTTTTTTATTCTTTAAAAACCACTCAAATACATGGTCTCCTAAAATCTCATGCACAAACTCTGATTTTTCCATCTGTTCAATGGCACTTTTTAAGTTGTTAGGAAGAGGATTTTGAGCTTCAGTAGAGAACACGTCATAGTCTAAGCTGTAAAGATTTACTGATGTTTCTTCGGGCAGTTGCATAGAACCTTCAATTCCCTTAAGCCCTGCAGCTAGAATCAACGCAAAAACTAAGTACGGATTGCAGGCAGAATCTATTGCTCGATACTCAAAGCGAGTAGCTTCTAAGTTACCTTTTTTTGCAACTGGTATTCTCACCAACGCAGATCTGTTGTTTCTAGCCCAAGAGATATTGACTGGGGCTTCGTATCCGGGTACTAACCTCTTGTATGAATTTACCCATTGATTCGTAACAGCGGTGATATCAGAAGAAAAGTGCAAAACTCCAGCTATAAAATTTTTAGCAAGCTGAGATAAGCCGTATTCTTGGGCGGGATCAGCAAAACAGTTGACATCACCTTCAAATAAACTAAAATGACTGTGCATACCAGAACCCTGTTCAAATTCTAGAGGCTTGGGCATAAAACTAGCAATGACACCTTTTTGACTAGCTAAACTTTTTATAATTAGCCTAGTAGTCATTACGGTATCTGACATTGTCATGGCGTCTGTATATCGAAGATCAATCTCATGTTGAGACGGCGCATCTTCGTGTTGAGCATGTTCAACCGGTATTCCCATGTCTTCTAATGCTACAACTGTTCTCTTTCTCAATTCAGTGGCCAAATCGCTTACGGTTAGATCAAAGTATGATCCGTTATCAAGACAGATCGGTTTGGACAAATCCTCTTTGAAATAAAAATATTCTATTTCGGGGGCTACGTAGAAAATGTAGCCCAATTCTTTTGTCATATCCAAAGTTTTTTTGAGTACTCGTCGGGGACAGCCTTCAAAAGGCGTTCCGTCATCATTTAAAACATCACAAATCACCCTTGCAACAGATGCATTTTCAATCTGCCAAGGGAGTATCTGAAACGTAGTGGCATCTGGCATCAGAATCATATCCGATTCTTGGATTCTGCTGAATCCGTCAATCGAAGATCCGTCAAAAATCATTCCGTCAGCTAGTGCATTTTCAAGTTCAGCTGGCGTAATTGAAAAACCCTTCGGAGTTCCTAAAACATCAGTAAACCAAAGCTGAATGAATCTGACTCCCCTTTCTTCTACAGTTTTAAGAACGTATTCAGCTCCACTACTCACTCTGTTTCTCCTTTAAAAATTTTTAGAAGTTAAGATTAGTTTAACCTTAATTGACGACAGTAGAATTCAGGGTAGTGAGTCAACTTGATCCTACATAATCCAAAACAGACAAATCGTTCTAAAATGCAACATCTTACCGGGCTCTAAAATATTGTTAGTCACATTTATATCAATATTTTCTAGATATCCACCTCTTATACATTAAAATTTATCTTGAGTTGTTCAGTTCTGTTCCAAAATATGTTTACTGTAAAGTATTATTACCTTAAAATATTTTTACCCTAAAATATGTCTACCCTAAAATATGTCTACGATGTGAACATTTTTGAAATGAATGTTGTAACTTGCCACCCTGACCCA
>JAJYVQ010000063.1 GCA_021791915.1 Actinomycetes bacterium
TGCCCCATCCGACTTTGTCCCAACTCCACCTACTCCTGTAGCCATCTAAAAACCTTCCCGGTCTTTGATGCATTTTGGGATCGATTAAATAGTTAGCTTCAACTTCTACAGTCATTTACTCTCCATCCTGTTATTTGAATAACTTTTAGAATCCTTTAACTTTTATGTTTTTTTAGATCAATTACCTTAAATTAAAAATGTATTAGCCTAAGTGTTTTTCGTACCTACTATCAGTAGGTTACTAAAAGTAATACCTCACTAAACATTATTTAAAATTTTTGTAATTTTAAATAGAGTACAAAGTCCCAATATTTTGTGAAATAAACCGAACTGATTTAAACTGCGATAAGATAAGCAACTGTCAAATTTTAAAAATCGTTTACAAAAAGATTCGCTAAATTTTTAAATATACAAGCTTTAAATCAAAGTTAATCATGGAGTTTCAGACTACTGGCAACAATTTTAAAATTGAAAATCTTATAGCGCTTACACCCAATGAGCGGCTTGAAACTTTCTATAAGTTTTTTGAGATGTTTCCGATCTATAATGAGGGACAGTATGGTTACGGTCTAGCCCTTATTCAATTTCTTCAGTGGGAGATATCGTCTGGTCGAATTACACATGAACTAGAAGGAGGTTCACCATGGTTTCGTGCGGTCAACGGTTTTATGGTGTTTGACTTGCAAAAAACACTAAACCTTTCAAATTCTAATTTCGAACTTTCTGATTCAAACAACGCTTTTGAAGAAGATAAAAGTGCTTTAGATCAACCCCCATTTTTAATTTGGCAAGCTTATACACGCTCTGATTTAAACAGTGGACAACAAATGTTGTGGAAGGCCCATCAAGCAAGCATACATTTTGCATTGAAGCGATGCAATCCACTAATTCAAAAAGAGACAAAACCAGAACAGGAGTTTATAAATACCGTGGTAGAACTGCTTGAAATTAATACAAGAGCAAAAACCCCAACTTACTCGAATCTGCTTGGTACTCAAGTAAAAAAGTACTACCCAATAAACTATCCGATTAGCATTAAAGAACTGAACAATTTAATGCAGTTGAAAGAAAAGCTTGACTTAAAATTTAACCAATTAAACTGAACTATCAAGCTTAGCTACAAGATAGAACTGTCTGTTTTAGTAACTTTCAAACACTTTAATACAAACTGTTTTTAACTTTAAAGATTAACCTTAAATCAACTAGATACAAAAATCTGATTTGACTCTTCTATATTTTCTATTTGTAAATTTCTGTGGTACTTAAGATGAGTTTGGGCAACTAAAGTCACCACAACAACCCAATCAAGTGCTGCCAACGATAAGTGTATATCCTGAAAGACCGGTTGAGCTTTTGTCAGTGCACTGATCGCTCCAAAAACTGCAGTAATAACTATCACGCAAATCAATAAAGCAATAGATTTAATCCACCAAGATGTTCTTTTATAGTACTTGGTACCAATATAAGCAAAAACTAAATAGAATAAGACAGTAAGTCCCACAACCGTTCGATGAATAAGATTTAATACGACATCTTTTGTGGGTTCGCCTGTCGGACACAGTGGCCATGAGTTGCAGTTCTGCTCGGCATCCCCATTTACTATTAGGCTTCCAAAAGTAATTGTTAAAAATGTAAAAATAAGCGACAAGTAAGCAACAGTTTTAATAGGTTTCTTTGGAAAATACCACTTACAGTCTAAACTATGCGATGCGAGAAAATAGACAATCATTGTTCCTAAAAATATCGACGCGATCAAGAGATGCGCAAATACTGTCCACGGTGCATTCTTAGTTATAACCGTTACTGCACCCAAGATCACCTGAACAATAATCTCACCGACTGCTATATAAGCAATCTTAATTAGAAAATGTTTTCGAGCTTTATCTTTTAACCTATACACAAGTATCAGGCTAATAAAAACTAAAATAGAAACAACTGATGCCAAATAGCGATGCGACTGTTCTATTAATGCGTGAGAATTCCCGAAAATTGGAGTAGCTTTTCCATAACAAAGTGGCCAAGATGGACAACCCGTTCCTGAATTAGTTACACGTACGGTAGAGCCGAGCACTATGAGCAGATAAGTAAGTACTGCATTTATAAATAACACAGCACTTAAAAGATCAAAGCTCTGCCGAGCATCCGATAACCTTTCGTTTTTATGTTTCATTTTTAATTTTTTGTTCGCAAAACATTTAAACCAAACTCTGGTATGGAAGGATCCTGTCAAGTCACAGACATTTTTTTCTTTTATTAGAAAATTGCGTATTATTATGAAAGTAGCCGACAAAATTATTCAAAGTAGCCGATTTTATTTCTGAATTCTTAAAATCGAAACGTCATAATTAATATTTATTTTACTTCATTTATTACTTCATTTATTACTTCGTTATTTTCGTTATTTTTACTCCCTTTTTTAGATTGTTTTTTACGCATTGATTCTCCTTTCATTGCAATGATATATGCATTGTGAATTAATCGATCCATTACCGCATCTGCAACTGTTTGATCTGGAATAATACCGTACCATTTATCGGTAGGAATCTGACTTGTTACAACGGTGGATTTGGTCTGATATCTGTCATCTAGAATTTCTAAGATATCGTGAGCTTGCTGTAAGTTAAGTTTTACGAGCCCGAAGTCATCAATAACCAAAACTTCAGTTTTGCTGAATTGGTTGAGAAGTTTCAAATATCTGCCATCTCCGTGAGCTATTCCCATATCTTCTAGAAGACGGGGAAGTCGTACATAGAGTCCGCTAAATCCCTGACGGATTGCTTTATGTACAAAAGCGCACCCAAGATAACTTTTGCCAGTACCCGTAGGTCCTGTTATTAGAATATTTTGATGCTGCCTTACCCAATCTCCCTGAGAAATGCCGATAATCTGAGCTTTGTCTAAACCCCTGGGATGACGAAAGTCAATATCTTCAATTGAAGCTGACTGTTTAAGTCGTGCAAACTTAAGACGGGTTGTGAGTTTACGGTTTTCTCTCCCAATTGACTCTCTATCAATTAACAGTTGCAATCTCTCATCAAAACTTAAATCAGAAAATTGTGGGTTATTTAGCTGATCGCCATAAGCTTCTGCCATACCAAAAAGTTTCATCTCGTTCATCTTCGTAATGGTTTGGTGGTTAGTTGTCATTATATTATCCTTTCTTTAAATGTTGTAATATTCTTCGCCTCTGATATTTTCGTGTATCATGGATTCAGTTGAATCAGCAGGCATATCAGGGAGTTTCTCTTTATCTAATCCAGTTTTCAAGATGGATTTTAAGCTTTTGTATGTGAAAGCGTTATAGTATAGAGCCCTTTTAGCTGCTGATTCAAGCCTCTCTTTGCCATATCCTTTTTCCAGACTTAACATCCCAAGACAGGTTCTGAAACTTTGTTCTTTATGCTGTTTTGTGTCCATAACTTTATTTATCAGTTTTTCTGTAAAAGGACCGATTTCTTTAGCTCTCTCAGTGTAGTATTCTGGTCTTTGTTGGGCTCTGTATACTTTTTGAGACTCAGGTAGGTGATCAACGACTGTTGTATAGCCATATATGGAACTTCGTTGATGGCTTGCTACTCTACTTGAATCTTTAAAGATTTCAACCAAATGTAATGTTGACCGCACATCTAATTTCTGTCCGACATACTTACTTGGGACAGAATAATAATGATTCTCAAAAGATATGTGGCAATCTGGATGAACTTTTACAGTTTTCCACGTAGCATATTCATAATGAGCCGTTGGAAGTGGCTGCAATGTATCTATTTCTTCTTTTTCGAACAGGTCTTTCCTTGATTCTGGTCGTTTCTGAAATGGAGTAGTATTAATTGTTTCCAACAGCCTTGCAATTTCTTTATTTAGTTCCTGTACAGAAAAGAACTTGAAGTTGCGCAACGGAGCCAGTATTGACCTTTCAACATGTCCTACCTCATTTTCCACTTTGCTTTTGTCTTTTGGCCTTCTGACTCTGGTAGGAATCACCGCAATCTGATAGTGAGCTGCCAATTCTTCAAATGGACGGGCAATTTCTGGTTCATAACGGCAAGATTTGGTTACTGCTGTTTTCATATTGTCAGGTACTATTACCTTGGGGGATCCCTTAAAGTACTTAAGGGAGTTGACTACCGCATTGATCACAGATCGTAAATCCTGTCTGTGCATTGCTTCTACATAGGTATAATTGCTATATCCTAAGGTAGCTACAAAGATCAGAGCTTCCATCACTTCACCGGTATCACTGCAATATATGGGAACTGTGTCACCTGCAAAATCTACAAACATCTTTTCGCCTGGTTCATGGTGCTGATGCATAAATACCCGCTTAGACTTCTTGAATTCACGATATAACATACAGAAGTGTGGATAGCTATAGCCATCCGGATGCTCGATAATATATTCATTCCAAAGTAAAAGTAAACTTACATGGTATTTCCTGTTGGATAACTCTTCTTCTATTTTTTTAAAATCTATTTCACCTGCATGGTCATTTTGTTGTGATTTATTTACTGGAAACAGTAATAGTTCCAGCTGATCGTCTTTAATACCGTCCGGTATCGGCCAATTGATCCCGGCTTTATTCGCACGATCAATGTATTGTTCTACTGTTCTTTTTGATATCCTCAGAGCTCTGCTGATCTGTTCATAGCTCAGATTCATATTGTGTCTGAGACGTAATATTTCTCGTATTTGTCGCATTTCTATTCTCTTTCTTACCATTATCATTTCTCCTTTTAGGTAGATTACTTACCTAAAAATGATATGGCAAATTAGTTGCTATGCGACGTTTCGATGTTGAATAATTCCGTCGGCTACTTTGAATAATTCCGTCGGCTACTTTGAATAATAATCTGCAATGTCTCCTGTTATTGAGTCACGCAAACTATTCGCATCCGACAATAATTGATCGGACCCCAAATTCCTCACGTCATCCTTCAGTTCGTTTTTATTACCAATTAACTCTGCAATTTGTTGTATTCGGACTAATAACTCATTAACCTGCGCTTGTAACTCTTGTAACGACTGACGAACTAATAAATTATTATTTTCAGCATTATTGACCATAAATAAAATTTAATACCCAAGTGGGCAATTTCGATTAGCAACAGTGGGGAATTTTAACTAGCACCACCACCTTATTTGACTGTTAAAGGGTGGTTGTTGATTTTATGATCAGACGTTTTAGGAACTGACGTTTTAGGAACTGACGTTTTGATAACTTTTGAATTTCCGAACATTTGACTATTCTCTGCCCACAAAAACAGGTTAGTTTCAGAATTAAATCTTGAATGAAGAATCAACATAATAAGATGTGTTCACCAGTCTACTGGCGATAAAATCTTCTGATTCATTTTAATAATTTCTGTTAAATACTTCTGAAAGTAAATACCAACTCACCAGGTTGAATCTACTACCAAACCAAACGATCATGATCCTTGTTAGCCTTTAATCACAATAAGAATTTGAGGTAAACCCAAAGTCTTAAGTTTCAATTTGGTTCTGAATTACCTCCCAGAGCGTTTGACTTGTGGTATTAAGTGGATTGATGATTGAAATACCGTTATAAGTCATATTTGAATCGCCATTATAAAATACTATACCGCTGTTGACTTCGCCGATTCCAAGCCCCTTAAACATAACAAGCGACTTGACAAAATTCTTTGAAAAAGTCGCCGAAGATTTGATTTCAATTGGAATCCATCTGTTAGAGATATGGACTACAAGATCGATCTCGTTTCCAGTAGAGTCTCTAAAAAAATAAAGTTCCGGTCTGGTTCCTTTATTGTGTGCTCCCTTAAGGACTTCCGTGATGATTAAATTTTCATATAAACTACCACGTAAAGGGTGAGCTTTTAGTTGATCAGTACTATGAATACCGACCAAGAATGCCGCCAATCCTACGTCGGTAAAATATACCTTCGAGGATTTAATGAGCCTTTTTCTAATATTGGCATACCAAGGATAAAGCTCATATACCACAAAGGAAGCTTCCAAAACCGAAAACCAGTTTCTAAGTGTATTAGAAGATACTCCCAGATCGTTTGCAAGCGATTCAAAGTTTACGAGTTGACCCACTCTAGATGCAAGCAGGGTAATAAACCTTTGAAATTGTAGAGTATCTTTAACATTTAACATAAGACGGACATCTCGCTCTAAATAGGTTTGAACATATGAGTTATAGAACCTGTCTGAAGCCAATCCTTCTTCATACACTCTCGGAAATGAACCTTTGACCATTAGTTCATCTGCATTTAATCCAGTTCTGTATTTATTAATTTCTTCTAAAGAAAAAGGCATCAGATTTAGAATCGCCGTCCTTCCCGCAAGTGATTGTGAAACAACATTTTTCAAAATTGGTTGATTAGACCCCGTAAGAATATACCGACCGTTGCCACGTTTAGAATCTATATACCCCTGTAGATACGAAACAATATCAGGAATTCTTTGTACCTCGTCGATAATGCCATTATCACCAAGCTCAGAAATAAGCCCCCTGGGATCATCATGTGCACGAAGGTTAGTATCTGGATCCTCCAACGAAATATAACGAAAATCTGGAAATGACTGTCGTACAAGCGTTGTTTTCCCAGACTGACGCAATCCAAAGATTGTCACGGCAGGGAACTCGCTTGCCGATGCTTTCAGTTCCGCAGTTATTTCTCTTACAATCACTCCTACAAGTTTAGCAAATTTCTTTGTAATTCTGCATTTCTACTTCAGATTTACAAAGATTTATTTGATATCTCATATGGGCTACATGTTATCAGAAGTAATTTAATAAACCTTAATATTTGTAAAATTATGGAATTTTTAACCTTGAAAACCAGATTAAAATTAACTTTGACAGGAGCAAGAATACCGTTTGGTCCATGTTATACCTCCGTCCGTAGTGTACCAAAGTGAACTTGTCCCTCCAGGGGAAGCAATTACCCATCCGTCATCTGCGTTTATGAAGTCCGCCCCTCCTGATCCACCCTCGCTTTGCATAATCGAAACCATTTGGGTCGGAGACTGCACTGGCTCAAAACTTACTCCAGAATTGTGTGTAAACCAAATTGTATTTCGCCCTCCGTAAACTACCGCAGTAGTTGATGAGATTCCGAATATTCCCCCGAGATAACCTAGAGTTCCCATCGAAGAACACCAAGGTCCAGTATATTGAAAGACGTTGGGAGTAGGAGTTGCAGCACAGTCTGTCCACGTTTTGCCCCCATCTGAAGATTCCGCAACCGATTTTAACTGATTGCCAGAACCTCCCATAGACGCACAGGCTAACCATAAACTTGAGTCCTGGGCCAAAGAAAGGCTTTCTACAGGTTTTGGGGGACCTCCAAGACACTCTGGAGAACTTAACAACTGCCAAGACTCACCGTTGTTACTGCTTTCAAATAACATTGCTGACAATACTGTAGGGTTCTGTTCAAGCAAGTAAATTGAATTTGAAGTATCGACTGCAATCTGATAAACGCCAGTAGACGTGCCCTCATTTGGTAACTCAATATTACTGCTCCAAGTGATTCCTCCATCCGTCGAATAAACCATGTAACATTTCAATGTTTGATAGTTAAAACTATTACACCTACCTGTTAAAATCCAAATTGTTTTACCACTTACGAACGCCGATATTACGTTTTTAAACTTAGTAACTGTCCAACTTGCACCGTTATTATCTGTTATGGCTAATCCAGTATCGTACAAAATGCCCACACCCTGATTGTCGATATCAATAAAATTTGCCGAACAACCCTCGAGTGGGATTTTGTGAAAATTTGCGAAACTGAATCCGCCGTTAATGGTTTGACCGACCGAAAGAGTACATGCATAATTAATACCAGAGTATCTTTCATCTAAAAAAAGGCCGAATCCATCTTCGTTATTGCTAAAAGTTATATTCAAAAGCGTCGTAACAGTATACGGTGGAATGGTAGGCATAGCTATTGTAGTTGGACTAGGTAGTAAAACAGATGATGTCGATTCCTTTGAGCTTGATACGTTATTTGAGGCTTTTGTTGTCGAACAGGCTGTTACTACCAAACCAACAACCACGAGACAAGATAAGATTTTTATTCTAAATTTAACGCTCATACTGAAATCCTACCAGTTAAAATATAGCGTAGCATTTATTTGAGTTGCCTTTTTGGGTTACTTATTTGGCCTACATTTGCAAGTAACCGAAACGTTCGGGATATGTAGACCAAGTTTTGTCAACTTTAACATGTAACTCCAACACAGTACCTTTGCCAATCTTATAAGATGCTGCCCTCCGAATTTGACCCAAGCGACTACCATTTTTTCCCAATATTATCGGCTTGTGAGATTCTTTATCCACTACTATGTCGCACCTATAAAATGGAGGTTTAAACTCTATGACCCTACATGCTAAATGTTGTGGAAGATCTTGTTTCAGCTCCCTTAAAACTTGCTCCCTGACAATTTCAGCTACTCTGAATTCGTCTATTAGATCAGTAACTGTATCAGTTGCAAAAAACCTTTCGCCTATTGGAATTTTGTCCTTTAATATATTGGTTAAGCGGTCCAAATTGTAACCACTTCGTCCTGAAACTGGTATAAATTCAGCTTCAGTGAGAAAGCCCAGTTTTTCTGTAGCTTGTACTAACTGCGAAGTTATTTGCGGATTAGAAAGCTTATCAGTTTTGTTTAATACCACAATGGTATCTTTTGGCAAAAGTTGGGCAAGTTTGACATCGCCAGAACCTACTCCGTTGTATGCGTCAGTTACAAGCATGACTGCGTCGGGAAAATCTTTTACCGTAGCTATGGCGGTATTATTTAATCTACTACCCATTTCGTTATGAGATCTGTGTAGACCCGGAGTATCCTGAAGAACAATTTGATAGTCAGGTCCATTGATAATACCCCGGATAACGTTGCGAGTAGTATTTGAACTTCTAGCAACGATTGAAACTTTAGATCCGACCAGTTTATTCACAAGTGTGGATTTGCCCACAGATGTTCTGCCAACAACTGCAACAAAACCTGACTTCATAATCAACTTACCGTAACTTACTTTTACTGATCCAGCTCACTTGGAAGTAAACTTTCAGTTTCTGATTCGAGATGCTTTTTTTCAATGATCAATTTGGCGATTCTAGTTCCTTCAACCTTTTGAGCAGTAATTATAAGTCCATTAATATCAAATGATTCACCGGTTTCTGGAATATGACCCAACTCATCTAGTACTAGCCCGCCTAGTGTATCCCAATGCCCAACTGGTAGTTCAATTCCGATGGCTTCGTTTACATCTTCTATGGAGATCATCGAAGCAACTAAATATCTGTTGGGTGAAATCTCTGTTATTTCTGGTTCTTCGTAGTCATCTTCGTCTACTATTTCTCCTAAGAGCTCCTCGATTATGTCTTCTAAAGACACAAGTCCTACAGTAGATCCATACTCATCTACTACCACGGAAAGGTGAAATTTTTTAGATTGCATCTCTTTTAATAAAGATGAGACTTTTTTTGTCTCAGGGACAAATTTTAGCTGACGGACAAACTTTATTACTGGCTCTTCGGAACTTCCTTCTCTTAGAAACTTAATCAAATCTGAAGTTACGACAAACCCACTAATGTCATCTAAATTCTTAGAATAGACCGGTAATCTAGAATAACCTTTATTAATTGCAAGATCTAGTGCGTCTGCTACAGTCTCATCTTTTTGAACTGCGACAATATCGGCTCTAGGTTTCATGATTTCTCTTACGATAGTATCTCCAAATTCAATCACTGAATGAATAAAATGTCTTTCGTCACTTTCTATAACCTGTTCTTCAAGAGCTACATCTGCCATCGCCAATAACTCCATTTCAGAAACATTTGCAGTATTTTCCTTATTTGGCTTAATGAAAAATTCCGAAATATTTATTAAGATTTTCGATAGATATGAAAGTAAGGGAAGCTTAATTAAAAACTCTACTGCTGGAGCCACTAATCTACCAGCTTTATCCGTATTTGTAATAGCCCAGTGCTTAGGAATTGCTTCAGCAAATATGAAAACTAATAGCACCTCACAAACCGTTACAATCAATACTCCAATTCCCCCCAAAAGATGGCCCACCAATACTCCAATAAGAGTTGCTCCTACCGTCTGACAAACAAACACGCTAAAAAGAATTGAAGGTAAAAACTCTTTTGGATTTGCGCTTAGTCGAAGTAATGCTTTAGATCCTCTTAGCTTATCGTTAGCTGCTGCCAAAGCTTTAGTTTTGTTTGTTCTAACTAACGAGGTCTCGGCAACCGCCAAAATTCCAGTTAAAACAAACAAGATAAGTGCAACCACTAATAGTGCTATATCAGAACCCGATACCGCAAAAATATCTGTATGATTAATGTGATTAAAATGTACTGTTTTATAGCTCATTAAAGTCTTGTCGTATATATTTTTAAAGAAGTGTAGTCTTTATAAAAATTGGTTTTATTAAAATCGACATATCGTATAGTTAGTTTGATTCATATAATAAATTCAAATAGATTGTTAAAAGATGAAATTAATTGTAAACTACCAAAACTAATACTTAATTTTTACTAGTTTTCATTTGAAAACAGCTTTTTAATAACTCTTCTTCCAAGTGTTCCATAAATTCGGCTTCGTCGTCAACTTCGTGATCCAACCCTAAAAGATGTAGCAACCCATGAACCAGTAGTAAAGCTATTTCATCGTTAAAATCTACGTTTAACTTCTTTGCCTGAACTGCTACAAATTCTGGACATATATAAATATCACCTAGCAACAAGTGTCCATCTAGTTTATAATGAAAGTTTTTGCCGACCAAAAACCCAAATTTAGTTTCATAAAAATCAAATGACTCTATCGGAAAAGAAAGCACATCGGTAGGACCCTCATGATTCAAGTAAGTTTCGTTTAACTCTGTTATTTGTTTTTCTTCTACAAAGTTTACATAAAGCTCAACGGTTTCTGCTAAATCCAACTTATCCAATATCTTTTCAAGTAGTTCTTTAAAAAGTTCGGAATCTATCGGCGTTATAGTCTCGTTTATAATTTGAATAATTATATTGCTACTCACGATATTTACATTTGATTGTTAAATCAAGAAGTTATCCGTTTAGAGTCTTTTTTGTGATCTGCATCTTCATAAGCTTTTACAATGTCTTGCACGATTTTATGTCTGACTACATCTCTTTGGTCTAAATGAACAAATGTTATAGAATCGATTTTTGAAAGTATCTGCTCCAAACCTACCAATCCGCTTCCCTGTTTGCCACCAGGTATATCTATTTGAGTTACATCACCAGTCACAACTACCTTAGATCCAAATCCGACCCGAGTTAAAAACATCTTCATCTGTTCGTGAGTTGTGTTTTGAGCTTCATCTAAAATAACAAAACTGTCATTTAAGGTTCGACCTCGCATATAAGCCAAGGGGGCAACTTCTATTGTATTTCTTTCAATCAGACGAATTAATCCTTCAGAATCAAGTAAATCCTGTAGGGCATCGTATAAGGGTCTTAAGTACGGATCTACTTTTGCCATTAGGTCTCCAGGCAAAAATCCTAATCTTTCGCCAGCTTCTACTGCTGGACGTGTCAGAATAATTCTGTTAACCTTCTTTTCTTTTAATGCAGAAACTGCCATAGCCACCGCCAAATACGATTTGCCAGTTCCAGCTGGTCCTATGCCAAAGGTAATAGTATTGTTAGCTATGGCTTCAGCATAAACTTTTTGACCTGCCGTTTTTGGCTTTACTACTTTCCCCCGCCACGACCTGGAAACTTCTGTTAAAAATACCTCGGTAGGTTTTTGATCCAACTGAACCATATCTATGGCTCTTCCGATTTCATCTTTTCCAATGGATTCTCCGTTTTCTATTAATTCTACTAATTCCGATACAAGTTTTATGAGCTTTGAGGCATCAGGACCAACTACAGATATTTCGTTCCCCCTAGCAAATATTTGACAATCTGGAAATCTGGCTTCAATCTGCTTTAAATTTGTATCATGCTGCCCTAAAAGTACAGACATGACCATATTCGAAGGTATGCTTATCGTCAGTTTTTCTGGGCTTATAGAACTCAACCCGGCGGCCACCCTAATCTTCTTCCCCCCAGTAAATGCATGTGTAAGTGATCTACTGTATTTCCCGCATCACTTCCTACATTAAAAACAAGTCGATAACCTCGGTCATTTAAATTATGCTCTTGAGCTAAATCCTGTGACAAAGTAATCATTCCTGACAAAATAGCTGCGTCAGCAGGTTCAAAAGTAGATGCGTTAACAATATGTTTTTTCGGAACAATAAGTATATGAACTGGAGCTACAGGAGCGATATCGTAAAAAGCAAATGCCAAGTCATTTTCTCCTGCAGGTTTAGAATCGATATTACCTTGGACTATGCTACAAAATAAACAATCACTCATTTATCTTAAAGAAAATTGTGAACTAACCATTAGGATAATTGGTGTGGAACTACTACTATTTTGATACACTCTGTTTCACTGCTCTTTCTTCACTCTGTTTAATATCGTAGTGAAGGTGTTCTAATGTACCAGGTTGAA
Organism: Actinomycetes bacterium; assembly: GCA_021791915.1. Lineage (GTDB taxonomy): Bacteria > Actinomycetota > Acidimicrobiia > Acidimicrobiales > JABEUL01 > JAJZNL01. The sequence continues at coordinate 12,528 of JAJYVQ010000063.1, forward strand.
TCTTGCTTTTCTCCAAAAATTTGTCCAGATCATCTGACTTTAATCTTATAACTCTACCGATCTTGTATGCAGTAAATTCCCCTTGATCAATTAATTTATATAATGTTCGCAAGTTAATTCCTAAATACTTTGATGCCTCTGCGGTTCCTAACCATTTTCCATTTGAACTCATAACTACATTATAATATAAAATAATGTCTTTCATGTTATTGTGATACATTACATAACATTAAAGGCAATACAATGGTTCAAATGGAAAATTTGGTTCCAAAAATTATTATATAAATCAATTTAAACGGAATAACTCGCCTATTTACCTACTTGCTATAAACAAAATCTCGCTGATCTTTACGCTAAATGATAAA
>JAJYVQ010000064.1 GCA_021791915.1 Actinomycetes bacterium
AAGGTGCCCTTTTGGTCTATGGTTTTTGTTTTTGTCATGAATCAATTCTACTAGGCCACAAGGGCATTTTAGTGAATTGACCCCGATAAAATTTACGTAATTTTAGCTAAATTTCGGTGGATCCAGGCTTAGTTGGAGACGACCGTCAGAGATCGTCTATTGACCACAGAGCAACTTGGCGTGCAGTTACGCAAGCAGTCGACGATGTTGGGGGGTTGGGCACATTATCGGACAGTTGGCGGTGTAAAGATTGGATGGACGAACACAATCTGTTACGAGATTTTAAAGGGACCGACGCCGCTAACAAAGCTCTGACTGACGGGCGCATTCTGTGGACCGAGGATCTCTCTGTTGATATTATTGACCTAGCCTGTAAAGCAGCAACCACTGCAACAGAGAACGGAGATGATGTTCTAGTTTTGTGTGCCACCAACGCAGACGCTATCGAGATTTCACGTAAGCTTGTTCAGCCATCTGTTAATGCCAAAGAAATTTCTTGTAGGGGTAAAGCCGATACTATTATTTTTGAAGGAGATTTGGTGCGGACTCGACAAAATAACTACGTGGCTCAGGTTTTTAACGGGCAACGGTGGACAGTTGTATCCGAAACTACCAGAGGAGTTGTCTTACGTGACCGTAGCGGGTTTGAAACCATTGTGAGTCACGATTACTTCCACGAGTTCGTTGAACTTGCCGGTGCAAGCACGATTGATTCAGCCCAGGGATTGACGGTTGATCAAGCGATTGTTGTTGCGGTCGGAATCGGCGCTACAGGGGCTTATTCGGCAGCTACCAGAGGGAAAAAGCCACCGATATGGATAACCCCAGATCGAAGTGAAGAGGGCGCTGTTGCAACCGTCGAATTAGCAATTTCTCGGTGGGACGTTCCGTTAACGGTTGTCGAGGAGTTAAGTGTTGCCATTACAACTCAGGAAGCCGACGAACTCAGGGAGGGATTAATTAAAGAGTATAATGCCATTTTGCAATTCCATAAAAACAACCCTACCATTGCTTCGAAAACTTTGCGAGGTTTTATGAGTGAAATTTCAACTGCGATCAACTTAATTTCCACTCGAGACTCTTGGGACAGACCCTCGATATCCGATGGAGACTTAGAAACTCTATGGGAAAAACTTTATGTCCGGAGAACGATTTTTGCTCAAATAATTAAACAGCACCAGAACAGCATGACTAAGGAACTTGGAGACTATGTTATTCAATCAAACACTGAGTTAAAGTTTAGAACCAACTTAGAGATTGACGATGTTGGGGGATTGGGAATTTGATTTTAATTATAAAGACGCCACAGCTGCGCTATGGCGCTGTATTATAGAGTTAACGAAATAAATCTCATGGGGCAGGAGCGAGCTAGTTTAGTTCGCCTCTGCTCTGAGGGAAAAGGGGGATTGGAATGTTTATTGGTGATACCTCATTAAAAACAGATTTAAATTGGAGTAAGGATATGAAGCAAAATTTAGATAATTTAGAAATAATTTTGAAAGCAACTGATAACATACAACAAAATTCAGATAATTTAGAAATAATGCCTAACTATATAAACACCGTTCAAGAAACGCATAAAGTTTTACAGATGATCAATATCGACAAAATGGTTAATGCCTTACAAGCCGCTGAAAAAGCCATGGAAATATACCGCAGTTGAAATTTAAACAATTATGTGGTAAAATACTAGTAATGGATGGAAGTCGCTAATGAGTAGAAAAAAGCAGAACAAGCAGAATAAGAATACCTTTAAAAAAAGTTTGGCGAAAGTATCATTGGCCGGTGGATTGGCCATTGGCGCCCCAGTTAGTGCTATTAGCGTTGCGGGGTTTTGGAATTCACAGGAATTTGCTACACCTCTTGGAAATGTACAATTGGCGGCATCAACCAGAGGTCAAAACTGTCCATATAGTAACAATAATCATTCTTATGCGAGCAATTCAGGTAGGGGTCTCCAATATGGAATCAAAACGGAGATGTATCCTCCACAAATGTACAGAAGCAATTATGGTCAGGCAACTCAAGAAGAGTGGGAATCTCTCAGCAAGAATGGATCCACTGGCTGGGTTGAAGCAGGGTTTCTAGCAGGTAGTTGGACATTCTATAGTTCTAGTCACCCGAGCCGATATTACCAGAACGCATTTTGGGCAAATAAAGATAAATCTGGCTTTTTTCGTCATAAAATCGATATTAGCAACCTCAGCGATGTTCCATATATATTTACAATTTACCCTTCTGTTTCACCAAGCAAATGGTACGTACATGTAGCTAAAACGTCCGGTTCACATTATAGTAAAAGTACCTCTGTATTTTTAACTTCAACAAAGAGTAACGTACCTACGCGAAGCACACAAAAGGCTCGGTTTGGAATTGAACTAACTTGTAACAGTCAAATGGTTTATGGACACGATAAGGTAGGTGGTACAAGCAATTGGGCACCGCAGCTTATGATGAAAAAAGTAAAAACAGGTAGCAATACATATAGTTATCAGAAATATAGTAAAAGTGGTTTTACGGGCGACGCTTCTTGGGGTAAACCTACAAGATCTATTCATAATACGGAGTATTACGAGGTGTCACAAAATAACAAAGCCTACGGAGAAAAGTTTTTCGTTAAAGCATACTATTAGAAAGAAGATTTAATAAAAATGTCAAACTTTAAGAAGTTGTCCGTAATATTATTACTGGTAGCCATTGTAGCTGCCGGTTTGGCCGGATATAACTCAGCCCCGGGTCGCCGAGAGTCAGCAACCATGTTAACTAACGTTCAGCTCTCGACTTCAGCACAGGGATTGACTATGGCCGCAAAAATGAAGGATTTTGCATTGCGACAGAGCCTTAAAGCCGGTGACAGCAGTCCAGTTTCAGTTAGTTGGGTTGAAGCTCCTTATAATCAAGCACTACAACTAACGGGAGCAGTACCACGAACCGGACCCAATAGCACAGACACAACAGAGGCGTTGGTAATAGAAGTATTTGGAAACTTTGAGTTACCGGCAGATACTCCAGTTCCCCGCGGCTACGTTGGGCCTGCAAATCCCTATATTTATAAAGCTCTGATATATATCTTAAAGCCGGTCGGATCTACATATGAAGTAACCGACAGTGGATTATTTACAGAATCAGGATTATTGGCCCACTCACTAAGCAAACTTGGATCGGTAACGTCTGAAGCTATTTCATAGCTAAATTCGCAACTAGAGTAGATGCACGAATTTAATTTAATAACAGAATCTATTCAGCTTGAATTATTGACTCCGGATAATGAAGATTTAGATCTTTTATATAGAATTTGTAATCGTCCAGACCAAATTATGACCTGGCGATATCGGGGAAAGACGGTTTCTAAGGATAAGTTTATCGCTGATTTGTGGCAGGAAACATTAGTAGCGTCCGTTGTTTGGCGGAAAATTCCAAATAAAAGAACCAAATATCGGGTTGGATTTCTTACAGCATACAATGCTAATTTTAGAAATCAGATTGTATATTTATCTGTTATTGCATTTCCACCGTTTCAGAATTCCGGATTGGTAATCGCCGGCATTGAACGGTTTATCGATAATATTTTTTATAATTGGCCGTTCAGAAAGATTTATTTTGAAACTTTGGACTTTAATATGGGAAGATTTGGTTCAGTTTTCAAGTATTTTGCAGACGAAGAAGGTAGATTTAAAGATTTTGAATTTTACGAAGAAGAGTTTCATGATTTAATAGTAGGTTCGATATCAAGAGAAAAGTGGAAAGCCGTTAAAGAATTATATAGAAATAAATTCAGTGTTGAACCCGGAAATATATTGTCCGACAAGGGTATTGATGATGAAGAATTATTTGATTATCTAACTGTAACCATTAAGTCTTTGTGCAACACTGGAGCAGTTAACCTTAATAGAAATACACAGTTCATGAATGATTTGGATATGGATTCATTGGATTTAATGGAGTTGTTGGTAGCGGTTGAATCTAAATTAAATATAAGTTTTGATGATGAAGAATTATTTGATATCGTTACCATAGGTGACTTGTGCGAACTTGTGAAAACAAATATAACGTCCTGAAAATATCAGGGGATTGACAATAGTATGGCAACCAAAAAAGACATCGATCTTGTATTCATTTTAACTCTGCCAAGATCTGGGTCTACACTGTTAAGGTTTATTTTAGATAGCCATTCGAAAATTTTAGCTCCAGCTGAATCTCAATTAGCTGCCACCTGTATGAATATTTTTAAAGTGTGGGCTGAAGCAACTTCTCTAGATGAAAAATATAGGATAACTCAGGCTAAAAAGGTTGCCCGAAAAACTGCACTTGATTTAATACAAAAGCAACTCTTAACTTCAAATAAAAGTTTATTTTGTGATAAATCTTTACCAAATATTGATTTTTCTGAAATGCTAATAGATCTATTCCCGGAAGCGAAGTTTATCTGTTTATACAGACATCCATTAGATTTTGTACATTCGGCTCTGGAGGCCTGTAAGTTTGGGTACGGTTCATTTGGACTGACAACTTATGCTGCTTCTCATATAGATAACTTCCTACTCGGAATGATTAGAGCGTGGTCCGAGAAAACAGCTATATTAGCCCAATTTGAATCCAGTCATAGCGATAGATGTATACACGTGAAATACGAAGACTTAGTTGCTGATACCGAAGCGACAGTTAATAAATTATTATCTTTTCTATCTGTGGATTTTGAAAATGAAATGTTGTCTACTGCTTTTCAAGTTGATCACATAGACGGACCCGGAGACTTGAAAATAAGATTTATGGATGAAATAGATCAGACGTACATAGGCAAAGGGGTAAACCTACCAATTAAAATGATTCCACAATATGCCGTCGACCAAATAAATGTTCAGCTCGCTCATTTGGGGTATCTGGCAATCAGGCCGGATAATAAACTTAGCCATTTTGAAGGAAAATTGCCACGACTAAAAGACGAAGATGCTTTAGTTTTGACTAAATTCTTCGAAAGATTCAGTGAAGAATTATCAACTATGACAATAGATAATTTGAATTATTTAGATTATCTCCCAATTAACATTGTTATATACGAATTGGAAGCCGACGGTTTTTATAAGATAGCTAAGGATTCATGTAAATTTGTTACGGATGCTTCCCCTGATGGAAGTACATTAAGTTTAAGCTTTACTACCTGGAAATCGATTGTATTTGGTATTGTAGACATATCTGAAACAGCCATAAATGGATCCGTGAAAGTTATTGAAATAAAAGAGCCTCAAGGCCTTCTAAAATCAATGCTAAATCATTGGGAGCTAATGGGTAAACATTTGGTCTTTCAAAAAACCTAAATGCGATACTAAGACTATGACTCTGAAAATAAACCCCAAGATTAGATCTGCAATATTGGTTGGTTTAGTGTTAACGATAGCTTTTGTTGCCGGTAGAGTAATAGGAGAGGTCTATACAAAAAAACGCATTTATGTATCTCAAAACCCAACTCCCCTTATTAGAAATAACGATTTCATGGAGGCCTTAAACACGATGGGAAATTTCATTTCACTTCCAGTGCAGTATTATAAAATGAATCATTCTTTTGTTCCCCTACATGGAACATTGGCCAGTGCGCTTCAAAGTGCGTATTACGCTGACAGCTATATGCCCCCTCTCAAAATCGTCCCTACACTTTCCGGTTTGAAAGAATTGAACTTTAATACAGTAGCTGTGCAATATGACAAAAATAACGGATATATCAAAGGTCCTCCTCCGGTTGCAACTGTGGCCGAAGCTGTGGAATATAATCCCAAGTCAACATACTGTTTAATGATTGCAATGGTTAAAACTAATTCACCGGTAAAAACCTCATTTAAAGATGCACTTTACTTCTCTTCTGGTTTCGGCAACAATAAGACGGGTGGCAGCACAACGGCAACAAGTGGAATCTGGTACGGTGCAAAAAAACTACCCAACGGATTTAGTTGCAATTTTAATGTAATAAACGTTCACTTCGACTTTGGTGGATGGCCGCCCGGGGTCTAAAATTTTCCCGTGTGAATCCACTTTGGCCGGCTCAGCGGGCGCCATGACCAATTCAATAGCATTTCTTACGGTGTCCTTTTAAAACATTAGTTTTTTAAAAATCTAGACGAGAGGCAAAAAAACCAAAGGGGAAAGGGAGATTGAAACTAGTTGGAGTCCTTTTTGCTTTAATTTAGAAATGTTATATATAATCTCACATCTCATATAATAGATTTTATACTAGTGATTGGAAGCACTACGAATTTGGTTATAGATGTGTGGTATAATAGATGGTAGTATTTTTAAAGAATGGTTGAATAAGTAAATTTTAAGGAACAGAAAATGAACGGTCAGGAGAGTGAACCATAAAATGGATGATTATGAAACAGTAAAAAATATGTTTCGGGGCGATCACAGACCCAGTGGAGGCAAAGAGCGGAGATACATATCCCTGACTCAAGTTTTGCTGTCTTTGCCAGATGCACCCATAAATAACGAGCGCGCCTACACATATCTTTTTAGTGAGATGGGTTGGATACTGGCAGGCAAGGTCGATGACCCAGAGGCTTATACAAAAAGCCGGGAAAAATTGAATAATTATCGCTGGGCAGACGAAGTGCCAGTCAGCTTAATCGAGGCAATTTTTATTACCCGGAACAGATTATATAATCGAAAGTATACGCTTGATGAGGTATATGCGCAAATGAATCGGTTGTGGCAGATTGAAGCGGACCTAAAAGAAAAGATTAATGAAGCTCCGGAGTACGAAGAACCTTACTAGAAGATTTTCGCGAGAACCCTGAAACGATCTTAGCGCCTTTGCGTTGTTGGGGAACCAGACGGACAACAACCGGAATGCGGGCATAAATTCGCATTTCTATAGATTTTGTGAGCAAGGGAGAAGTGAGAGTTGTCAAAGGATATGGCAGTTCGACGACATCCGGAGTTATTCTAAAATCAGGGGGGAGTTTTAAGAGTAAGTTAACTGCGGCACGAGTATGTTCATTGACTTCACGGTTTAAAGCACGGATCTCTTCAATAATCTCATCGGTTATCGGTCGGAAGCCTGACCCATAAGAGAACACTGTCCCATACGGACGACGCAACACCTGAGAGAGTTCGGCATAGGTTAAATTCAAAGATTGCAGTGTTTGTGATATGAAGTTTTTATTATGAGGTCGATACATGTTTAAAGTCACTCATGTTGCAGCTATTCTAATCACTATTATACTATAGATTCCACCATTGATATCATTTTTACGGTTTTTTTATGGTATAATGGATGTAGCGTTGAAAAATAATGTTTGCATTGTCCCCGCATGTGCGGGGGTGGCGCATATATTAGCAGGCATTATTTTTTGGCTAGATCCACTATTTAGTGAAGTGGAAACAGTATGATCAATTTAATAATATTTTTTAGGAGCACGTTTAGAAAATTAATTTTCTGACAATTTAAACGAGAGGCAAAAAAAAGCCCCCTCATATTTGTTTGGACAACAAAGGGAGCTTTTTTAGATTTTTATCAGTATGTATATCTTAACACACAAAGATAATAGAGAAAAGGGAAAAGGGGGAAAAACAATAAATCTAGTATCGGGCATTTCTATGCCCGTTTTTTTGTGCCCTGAAATATATACGGAATAGATGGAAATAAAGAGAAAATAATGGATCAGAAACGTACGGAAAAAGGGGAACGGTCAGGAACAAAAGAGAATTATATGCTATACTGGATGATTATGAGAATAAACGGACAGTAGATAGGCACTCAGCCCAAGGGCTGAGTGCAATTCTGAGATACAACTGGGAGAATTATTAACGTGGGTTTAAATTCTATACTTTTGGAAAAGGAAAGCGCACTGGCCCTGGGGTCTTGGATCACCAGGTCTAAACCTGGCATGGCTCGGGGAGATTGTGAAATCTCGATGGCTCAGGACTCTCTTGGAAGCGAAGAAGCCGTTTTTGGATATCTCGAAATTTTTGATGATCTCGAACAGGACAGGATCTCGAACCGAATGGATGCCAAAGAGCTACCAAATGCTTCCCGTACGGATCTCGGTCGTGAAAAAATTCCACTGGTTTGGATTGGGACGGAAGCTAAAACATTGGGCTTGAAAGGAGCCGCAGGAGCCCGGCAAATAGCACGGTGGGTCATTCACGGCAACAAAGGGCATGGTAAAACTCTTGGGTTGGGTTTGGAGAAAAATTCTTGTATCGGACTAACGCTTACGGCTCCGAAAGGAATTTCTTGTTTACTTATGTCAACAGATCCACTAGTCTGTCAACAGATCCACTAGTCCGAGATGCGGTTAAAGTAGCTCACCAAGCCTCAGTTAACGCAGCGGTGGAATATTTTGAATCCCACCTTACGGTAAGGCGTAAAGCCGGCGGAATTCAGACAGAGCATATTTGCGGGCTCCTAGGCGTTGCAGTCATGCATCAGACATCTTCGGCGGGTGATCCGCATCTACATTCACACATGATTTTTCGCGCACTGGCTCCGTCTAAAGTTGATGGAGCTTGGAGGACCCTCGACTCCCGTGTCTATTTTGCAACTCAGCAGGAAGCAGCGGCAATCTACCATGCCACTCTGGTCAAAGAATTGACAAACCGGTTCGTCAATCTTGAGTTCATCCATGGTATGATCGGCTCGGTAGTAGCAATGGATGCAGCGGTTCCGGACTATGTCCGACTCAAAATGTCCAAGGCTCAGGCGCATATGTTAAAAATTGCTGCCACAGAAGGTGTAACTCTTGGAAACAACTTGGAATCTGATCGGCGCATCTGGCGCTTACATCGTCAAAATCGTCAAGATATCAAACCGGAGGCCCTCGAACACATCTTGGATACACAGCTTGTTGTGGATCCAACTGAAATTATTTCTGTATGGCGGGATTTGGCTGACGATACGAGCTTTATTGATAATTTACAGCTGAGAGATGAGAAGGACAAGGCCGAGATTAACGAGCCGGAAAAAGACGACGATCTCATGGAGGCCCTCGACAGTTTTATCGCTACTTTTGGAAGGTTTACCATTCCATCGTGCATCGCATTCTTGATGAGTTCAGGGATTGAAGAAATCAGAGCCCGAATAATCGTATCTATATGGTTCGAACTTGGTGTTGTTGCCAGCGAAAACATTCTGGTGCCTGCGAGATGTAAAACTCCGTTGAAAGTGCTCATTCAGGAGATTTTACAACCAGGGGTCAGCGGAAACACGGAAAATTTCCACTCAGTGTATGCTCCGCACTCTCGTTTTATAGCTAGAACAGCGTTTGATGCGGAGACTAACATCCGAACCATCGCTAGTCGCTTAGCACAGAAACAATTAAAGCAACCAGAAATTCCACCCCCGGAGGATGTAGCGTTGTCTACAGAACAACAGGACACGCTAGACTTACTATCCAAAGGACGGCAACTCACCGCCATTGCTGGAGTGGCAGGAGCAGGCAAAACCACTGTCTTAACTCCCGTGGTGGAGGATCTTAAGAACAGAGACGAGCCTATATTAGTGGTTGCGCGAAATGCGCTGTTGGCTCGGACATTGGCCAACGATCTAAAAGTTGGACCAGGAACAACTATAGCTGCGCTTAGAAGTAAAGGCCACTTGCCGAACAACGCCACAATTATTTGCGATGAGGCAGGCGTATTGGACCTAGATGATTTTACATGGCTCCTTACAGAAGCGGAAGCGACTAATTGTCGGCTTATCTTAGCCTAAATCCACCGAAATTTAGGTGGATATCTCAAATCTAGCAAAATTTGGCGTTAGCAAACAGTAAATATACAGCCATCATCACTTACTCTCAAATTTGGGCGTGAAGTATCAAAAGATTTGATTTTGGTTATTACCGAAGGTGCCAGGAGAACCTAAGGGGGCACCTTTAAATCTTGAAGTTTAAGTTACAAACTTAAGGCCATAGATTGCATTTAGGGTTCTGATCCACTGTATTTCATATGTCCACCTGTAAGGTAAGTGAAGAATTAATTTTCTGGCTTTTTTTGTAATTCTACCTGCAATATTTATAAATTTTTTTCTGAAAGTCTTTGCCGTTATTTTTGTATTATTTCCGGCCTTATTAATCCATATCATCATATTGTAAGCAATTGTTGCAATTAAAAGCCATGCAGAATTTGCGGCAAATTTATATGAGGGCATATGAGACAGTCCTACGTTTTCTTTTAAATCTTTGATATTTAATTCAACTATTGCATGATCACGATGAAATGCATCAAGTTTTACTTTATCGTCCTGTAGATCTGTAACAAAGGCATGGTACTGATAGCCTGTGAATAACTGAGCCTGTTCCCCTGTTATTTTTGTTCTTCTTACGATAAGTCTCTGATTGGCCTCACCATAAGTTGTTTCTCCAACTGAAGCTATACCGTTATCCGTATAGTCAATATTTACAAAGTCTTCGTCTTTGATTAATTCGATTGCTTTTTTAACGGGACCTGTTAATTTAGCTGTTATCGAGTAATTAACGCCTTTATCCTTACATACTCCTTTGACATATTGATTGTCAAATCCTGAATCTGCCCTTAAGGTTATATTACCGGTAGCTCCCGCTTTTCTTATTCTGTTTATAACCTCTGATACAAAAAAGTCTGCACCTCTTGAGGTATGAGCTGATCCTCTTCTATTTCTGGCAAGTATGATTTCCCCCGATTCAGCAATGGTTGCTATAAGTGGATGAAGTCCCAATACTTTGGTATAGCCGTAGTTTGCACCTTCTTTTTGCTTTCCGTAAACTTCACATATAGTCGAATCGATATCTACGGTGATATCTTTGTCACCTGGACCAAGTCCCATATTCCAGGCATTATTTAACATTTCAAAGTTAAGTTTCTGTAACTGTAAGACATTACCCAATCCAAAAGACCTTAGAAAAGTACCCAATGTGGAAGGAGCCATGACATGATGACAAACAAGTTTTTCAGTTGAACCGGACCTTAGGGTATTGGCATCATCTATGTAGTTTCCACCTGTAACAAATGATTCAATTAAGGTCATAATCTTTGCACCCGGATTTGGAGCACCGGCAGTGTCGGTTAAGTGAATAGTACTATCGGCTCTGTCAATAAGGTTAAGTTTTTTGGCCATCTCATCCACCAATGCAAGACCGGCATATGAGACACTTTTTTTATCGTCAAATATAGTTGAAAACTTGGATGACTTCTGATAAGATGGAGGCACTAAAAAGGTGCCCTTTTGGTCTATGGTTTTTGTTTTTGTCATGAATCAATTCTACTAGGCCACAAGGGCATTTTAGTGAATTGACCCCGATAAAATTTACGTAATTTTAGCTAAATTTCGGTGGATCCAGGTTTAACTATGTTAATCTAATATATAAGTACTTACTGATATTGTATATATTGTGTTTAATGTTGTTGATTCGATTGCCACTTAGATTGTTAAAGGCTAGTGAGATTGTTAAAGGCTACTTAGATTGATATAGCAGCTGACGAAGTATTAGCTTACTATCTTGAACGCATTTATCGAATTAATTAATTATGGCTAGTTGAACATAGAGTTTGGGTGTTTATTAGATGATTTCAAAACTATTAAATAGATACAGGGCAATTTTGGTTATTCTTGTTGTAATAGGGTTGCTTGCGGCATTTTTACCTTCTAAAGTTCACCCACAGGCAGCTGCGGTAATTTTTAGGGGTCCCTTAATACCGTCTAACGACTTGCCAGGTACGTATGGTAAAACTATTTCAGGTCTTGAGTGCAAGCCCGGAATTAGACAAGTTACTTGGTCAAGTTATGCTCCCATATGTCAGCCAGCATGGAGTGGAAATAACGGTGGTTCTACTTCACCTGGGGTTACATCTAAAACTATTACGATAACTTTTAGATATGCTGTGCCTCCTCAGGTTCAAGAACTTATTGGTCTGATACACGGTAACAGCATTGTAGGAACTGAACAACAGGCAGTTTCTACTATGCAGGACTATATTAATTTATTTAATAAAACTTTTGAGTTGTATGGCAGAAAAGTTATTCTAAAACCTTTTATGGGAAGAGGTGATTTTTTGTCAGAGCTTTCTGGACAAGGTCAAGCTCAAGCTCAAAGCGATGCAGCTGTCGCCAAGTCTTTAAACGCATTTGCTGACGTGTCTCTGTTATTTTCGACACCACCGTACGATCAAGCCTTAGCGCAAAACCATATAATTGCTATAACTGGTGGTCTCTATCAAAGCGCTTCATGGTTTAATCAATACGCTCCCTATGTTTATTCGACTTCACCAGACTGCAATATGGTGGGAAATGCAACAGCAGCAATCGTTAAAAACGCAATGGCAAATAACGACGCAATATATTCGACCAATCCTGCTTATCAGCACCATAAACGAGTATTTGCGTTAATCGCCCCGGACAATCCTATGTACCAGTCGTGTGCCAAATCTGCTTTAAGTTCTTTAAAACAGAATAACATACAGCTAGCAACTACTATTGGATACAAATTTGATTTAACTGGCGCTTCAGGCTTATCTGCTAATACAATTGCACAGCTTAAGTCCGATGGGGTAACGACGGTACTTTGCGCTTGTGATCCAATAACTCCTCTGTTTCTAACTTTAGATGCACTACAACTTAACTACCATCCAGAATGGATGACTTTGGACTGGGGAGACCAGTTTGGACAACTTCTTCCTTCAACAGAGATGAATAATGCGATTTCAGGAGGGCAAATTAGCGTT
>JAJYVQ010000065.1 GCA_021791915.1 Actinomycetes bacterium
ATCGATATCTTTGGTCGAATTTTTCTGGACTTATTTCATTCATCATTTCAGCACCAATGGCACCAGCTTTTAACGATGCATTTATTCCAACTATATCCGCCTTCGTGGCGGCGAGTTGTAGTACTTTTGGCGACCCTCCTCCTATTAAGAGCTTTGGGTGCGGTTTAGTAGATACCACTGGGAAGCATTGGGCATCGGTTAAATTATAGTATTTACCTTTAAAACTTGATTTTCCTGTTTCAAACAGCTCTAAGAATATATCCACAGCCTCACTTAATTTGTCAACCCTAATTTTCGGTGACTCTAAAGGTATACCAGATTCCGAGTAGTCAGAAGTCATCCAGCCTGCACCGATACCGAATTCGACCCTTCCGTCGCAAAGATTATCTAAGGTCGCTATCTCCCGTGCTAAAACTAACGGATGTCTGTAATCATTGTCAAAAACTAAACTTCCAACTTTGAGCTTACTGGTTGATTCTGCGGCAACGGTGAGTCCAACAAGGGGTGAAAGCTGGTCTCCGAAATGATCTGGAATGAATAAAGTTGAATAACCAAGACTTTCAACTTTTCTGGCGAGATTTTTCCATTCTTTGGCGGACAGTGTATTGGATGCTTGTACGGCAAATCTAAAAGGTTTCATACAGTCAATTGTATACTTTAATTCCTTTAAAGCGTTAAATTTTTAAATATTTAAAAACTTTGACAACCAACGGTTATCGGTAAGCTAAAAAGACGATTGAACTGGCGATTAAGTACCAATAAGTACAATGTGTATTTAATTTTTACATCGTTAAAAATTATAAGAAACCTCACTTTAATATATTGATCTGAATTGATCTTTAGCATGTTGTTTTGAGATTTTGATATTAAATTAAAGAATCAACTTTTCGGACACGGTGTCATGATTTACATGTAGTATTTATTTGGATACTAATTTGACGGAATATAAAGCGGTATTATTACTTAATATTTGATATCGCCAGTTACATTATTAAAAATGTCGGTACTAGTTATTCGGTATTTATAGTAGATTGTTAAACGGGAATTGACATTTTGTTCCTAAATTGAATATAGTCTTTTTGTGATTAAATTCAGTGATTAATCAATTGAAAAAATGTTTAAAATATTTATACCTCTATAAGGTAATTGCATTTTAGGTACGACATAAAATCGCAGGTAGAATAACTACTAAAGATTAATTGAAATTGAGTTATTTAACAAAGTTAGGTGAAAGTTTGACTACTAAATCAATAGGCCGATTAATAATAATCAGACATGGTGAGAGCCAATGTAATATAGATGGTATTATTGGTGGGCTTAAAGGATGTACCGGACTTTCTTCTGAGGGTAAAAAACAAGCTAGAAAGTTACAAAGGCGATTACAAACAACGCATGAGTTGGGTGACAATGTTGTTATCTACTCATCTGATTTGCCTCGGGCAATAGAAACAGCAAAGTACGTAGCAAGAGCAGTAGGCTCAGAAGAAGTCTTTAAAGACAAGGCCTTAAAAGAACTTGATCCGGGCGAGGGGGATGGACTGACTTGGAAGGAATTTTTGGATAAATACGGTGTGCCAAACTTTAAGACAGATCCTGACAAACCTGTAGCTGACGGCGGGGAGTCATGGAATCAAATGATGAATAGATCGAGAAATGCTCTAATTAAAATAACTAATAGACACATCGATAAAACAGTAGTTGCGGTATGTCATGGAGGAGTAATTCAGGCATCGATGGCGCGATTTTTGGAACTAAAAAATAATGGAGTAGACGCCAATTTAAAACCCGAATATACCTCTATTACCGAATGGCGTGGTAGAAATCGCATATTTAAGCTCGTGAGATATAACGATTTCGAACACTTGCTGACCAAATCTTAAAGTTCTGCATTAATAAAGCTATTCATTGATTTAACTGCGGGATATACGTTTTTCTAAAATTGGTAAGCAGTTATTTCTTGTGGCTTAATTTTAAGATAGAAGTTCAGCTACAGAGTTTTACTTCTAGGCATATCATCTAAATTGTAGTCTTTAGAATCTATCATCATTGAGTAGAGCTAAGTTCAAAAGATCTCCCAAAATATTGGCTCATGAACGCAGTGTCAATAGCATATCTGATTTAAGTGTGGAAGTCATTTTAATCTTTTTGCTTATTGTTACTTTTTAGAAAGCTCGTCTAAATTGTTACTTTTTAAAAGCAAAAGTTACATCTATAGCTCAAATGTGTTATGTTTAAGTTAATATTTAAAAAGCAGTTGTTTAATTCGAGATTTTTCATATGACTTCTTGTAACACAATGTGCTTTTATTGAAAATGGAAGTTTAAGCAGTTTATTTTAAGTCAGATTCTGTCGGATCAATCTAATATGTTGACAAACTGTTCCAACTGTTTAAGAGTGCGAACTTCCAAGACTTCGTCACAGTAGGGGCTGTACTCTTTTATGATTGAGTCCCCAGAATTCCAGTAGGCTTTCGGTTCGGGATTTAGCCAGTAAACATGTTTTGCTGTTTTTGACATTTTTTGCAACACTTCTAGTTGCGGAGCATGGTAGTTGCTTCTTGCATCTCCTAATATCAACACTGATGATTTGACTGTTACGGCTTCAGGCCATTTTTTGGCAAATTCTGAAAGCGCATGACCGTAGTCGGAGTGACCGTCTAGCCACATAATATTTGCTTCTGTGTTAATTTTATAAAAAGATTTAACTGGATCTGTCTCTAAGTTGAAATAGTCAGTGATCTCATCGATCCCGTCTATAAACGCAAAACTTCTAATTTTACTGAATTGACTTGATAGTGCATAGACAAGCTGTAGTGTAAAACGAGCAAACGAGGCGACCGAACCTGAAAGGTCTGCCAAAAGGATAATATCTGGTTTCGATATTTTTGGCTTTTTAAATATTGGCTCAGCTAAAGAACCTCCCATTGCCATGGATTTTCTGATTGTAGCGGGCCAATTTAGTCTGCCCTGTCTTAAATGCTTCCGCTTGTTTGCCAGCCTGCTAGCTAATTTTCTGGAAAGCGGAATAATCGCTTGCTGGAGTTCAAGCATCTCCTGCTTAGATGCTCTCATTACGTCAATGTCTTCCAACAGTGGCTTTTTTAGAGTCTTGGCCATGGCTTTGCGGCCACGGTCATCTACCAATCTCTTTTTTATTTCGGCTTCGACTATTTTCTTAAACTTTTCTATCCGTATTGTAGCTTCATCATTTGTAAATCTTTCGTTTAGGCGACTGTCAGCACTTGTAGTATTTGATTTGAGCGCATTTTTTAATTTGATTTGAAGATTTTCCAAATCTAAGTTTCTTAAAGTTCTGTAAAGATAATAGACCCCGCCGACTGGTCTTCCTGGTTCAATGCCCGCAAACATGGATACTGACAATGCTGCTAGCTGGTTCAGCTTATCGGTCTGACCTTTTAACAGAGCCATAAACAGCATTTCTATAAGCTCTTCCTGACTTAATGATCCTCCGCCTCCAGCAAATTTTGAAGATTTTGCAATGTTACTTAAGGATTCGGAAGTTTTAGAATCTTCGTTGTGATTTTGTAATTCGTCATCTAGATCTGAGACCTGCGAATTTAATGCAAAATAAGTGTCAAAAAGAGAATCGAAAGCACTCCTGTGAGAAATGTTTTTGACAAGGGTTAAAGCCAATGCTTCTCTCAGAAGTTCTCTGTCATCAATAAGTTCCAAGATCAATGCTTCGTGTGCGTCGATTGATTCGCCCAATGATATGGGCAGACCGTAGTCTCTTAATTCCGTTACAAACTCCGTAAGAAGATCCATTAGTTATTTACAAGTTCACTGCCAATTCTTTTAGTGCCGTGTCGATGTCAGACTGATATTTCAGAAGAACAGAAATAGTATCTGTTGCAACTTCCAAGTCTAAACTGTGAATTCCAAGGGTAATTAGGGTTTTAGCCCAATCGATAGATTCGGACACAGAAGGACGCTTCTTAAGATCCATCTGTCTAATTGAACGTACAAATTCCCCGATTTGATTAAGTAAAGCACCTTCCACTTCTGGAACTCGCCTTTTTATAATTGATTTCTCTCTTTCCATATCTGGATAATCTATGTGCAAAAATAAGCAACGTCTTTTTAGTGCTTCGGACAACTCTCTGGAATTGTTGGATGTCAAAAATACAAGTGGTAATCTTTTTGCAACTAATGTACCTAGTTCGGGAATTGAAACTTGAAAGTCTGAAAGTATTTCAAGAAGCAGAGCTTCGGTTTCGATCTCAATTCTGTCGACTTCATCTATTAATAGTACAGTTCTGTCCTCAGACACTATAGCCTCTAAAAGTGGTCTTGTAAGCAGAAACTCCTCGGAAAAAATATCCTGTTCTAGCTCTTTCCATGTTTCGTCGTCTTTGTCGTTGACTAAATTTTGTGCTTGAATTCTAAGTAACTGTTTTTTGTAGTTCCATTCATACAGTGCTTTGGATTCGTCTAGGCCCTCATAACATTGAAGCCTGATAAGTCTTGCTTCTACTGCTTTAGCTACCGATTTTGCAAGTTCGGTTTTGCCAGTACCTGCAGGACCTTCGATTAAGACAGGTTTTTTTAATCTGTCGGCTAAAAATACCGCAGTGGTGATCTTGCTATTCGGAATGTAATCGACCCTTTCTAGGCCTTGGGCTACTTCCGTAGCGGATTGAAACAAATTTTCTGTGTTCATAATTTACTTTCTTATCTGACCGTTTCCGTGTACAACATATTTTATTGAGGTTAAATCTCTAAGACCCATCGGTCCTCTTGCGTGCAGTTTTTGGGTAGATATACCGATTTCGGCACCCAATCCGAATTCACCGCCGTCGACGAAACGTGTCGAGGTATTTACTAAAACTGCAGCAGCATCCACTTCATTAACGAATCTTTCAGCGGAATTAAGATCTGAAGTTATTATAGCTTCCGAATGCCCAGATGAAAATCTTCGGATATGCGAAATCGCCTCATCTAAGTTTCTCACACATTTGACCGAAAGTTTTAAGTCCAAGAATTCAGTGGCGTAGTCTTCTTCGGTTGCTAAAGTACACTTGCTAAACAGACTGCAAGTTATTTTATCTCCTAATATCTCTACCCCCAATCCGCTTAAAGCGTCACAAATTTCGGGAATGAACCTGTCGGCAATATTTTCGTGGACAATAAGTGTTTCCATCGCATTGCAGACACCGGGTCTCTGAACTTTTGCATTAATCACTATGTCTTTTGCCATGTTAAAGTCGGCAGATTCGTCGACAAATATATGACAGTTGCCGTCTCCGTCGACGATAATTGGAACTTTTGCGTTTGCGGTAATAGTTTTTAAAAGCTCCTGACCACCTCGTGGGATCACACAGTCCAATAAACCTGACGCTGATACCATCTCTCTTACCGACTCATGGTCTGTTCTGTCTATCAGAGTTACAGCAGCTTCTGGAAGGCCGTTTTCGCTTAATGCCTGATTTAGCAATTCTGCGATTATGGTATTAGAGTTTATGGCAGATTTTGAACCGCGTAACACTACAGCATTTCCCGATTTAAGACATAATGCGGCTGCATCGGAGGTAACATTTGGGCGGTTCTCATAAATTATCCCAACTGTTCCTAATGGAACTCTGATCCTAGACACCTTGAGACCATTTGGCAACACCCACCCTTCCACTGTAGATCCTACCGGATCAGGTTGATTTTTAACGCTTAGGAGACCGTTCTGCATCGATTTTAATCTCTCATCGGTTAGTTTGAGCCTGTCTATAGCAGTTTTGCCTAAACCTTCATCTTTTGCAGCTTCAAGGTCTAACCTATTAGCCTTAAGTATATAGTCCGCTTTTTGGCTTATAAGTTCAGCGGCGCATTGCAATACCGAGTTTTTAGTTTCGGTGTCAGATGATGCCATTGAATAAGAAGCTTGTTTAGCCTCGTAAATAAGTTCGGTAACTGATTTTTTCATATACTAAAAAGCCTAGTTCAATTAAATTGCGATGCGGGTTTCTAATTGGATGCCTGAATTAATTTTAATCTCAGTCAGATAAATAAGGTTAAGATAAATAAGATTAAGGTAAATTAGATTAAGGTAAGACAGAATTAGGTAGTTCTATCATTTGTGGTCAGTAGAATTTTAAATCATCTTCGGTGAGTTTTTTCCTTTTGACTGACGGTTCAAAATCCAAGAGATTATTTAAAATTTTTTCTGTTGTGCGAATATTTTTTGTATAAATTGAAAAATTCTCTGTAAGGAGTACGTGGGCCTTAAAGTTTAAATCCTGAATTTTACTTTTTTTATCCGCATCATAATTTTTATTTAACCAGTCGTGTACCTCTGATTCAATCAGAGCCTTTTTGGGAATTGTTAGTTTTTGATTGTCAGCTAGATAAACAGCAAGTTCTACTAGGGTCCTAGGTATAGACGAGATAAAAATATTTTCGGCAAAAAAGTTGTCACCATTTAGCGGATTGGGTCCGTTCAGTGTTTGAATGGTAAATCGACCGAGTTTCATCGACTTTTTTTTGGAAAATACCGTAATATCGACTGTATTGTCTACTATCATTCCACCAAACAGCGCCGAGCGTCTGCTTACGATGGAAGTTCCGTATGCCAAGCTTATAAGCTTCCAAATGTTTTTATAAACTAGATTTTCTATGCTCGTAGAAATATCACAAGTGTAGATTCCAGCAGCAAGCTGCTTAACCAATCCCAATTTTTTGGCTTTGGCAAGTTTGACTTTATCGTCATCGTCTTCGATGATAAAAACAGGAGCTTTATTAGATGCCCAATTTTGAATTTCAGTGTCCATAGACATTCAATTTCCGATTGTATTGATAGATCAGTTTTAATTTTAGTATTAAAAAAGTATTAATTTCATACAAATTTAACGCAACAGGTCAAATACGACTATCAAGTAAAGATTTTAAACTATTTGTATTTAAATTGGCAAATTGAATTTGAGTTGAAATGCCTCGTGCAATTTACCGCAACTAGTAGCAACAAAGTTATTTGGCAAAAAAGACTTCTTTAAACACTAATTTAATCCTTGAAATCACCCATTTTTAAGTCAAAAGTTTAAGTTTGCCAATATTTTAGCTCTCTTGAAGACTTGATCAAACATAGGTTTGGTAAGTCTGTTGGTGAAGGTATTCTGTTGACTGGGGTGATAACTATCTATAACGGAAATAGTTTTGAAAATAAACTCTGAAGCGTGGGCAAATTTTGGAGTCGGGGATATGTTAAGCAGATTAAACACACTTTTATGAGCTAATTGGCCCAAACATACAATTACTTTAAGGTTATCTTTTAATACATTATGTTCTTGAACAAAAAATTTACGACATTCTTGAATTTCACTTTTTTCAGGTTTATTTTGGGGCGGAGCGCATTTGACCACCGAAGTTATAAAAACTTCACGTAGCTCAAGAGAATCTGTCGCATTAATGCTTTGAGGTTGGTTCGATAGACCATTTTCGAATAAAGCAGTATATAGCCACTCACCCGAGCGATCTCCGGTAAAGATTCTTCCAGTTCTATTTGCGCCGTGGGCTGCGGGTGCTAAACCTACAATCATAATTTTGGCAGTCGGATCACCAAATCCGTGAACTGGCCTTGCCCAATAAGTGTCGTTCATAAAGGACTTTCTTTTGATAGTGGCAATGTGCTGTCGCCACTCTACCAGTCGAAGGCAGGAGGAACATCCGATAATTTTCTCATTTAAATGAGTCATATTTTCGTAGTGTTTAAAGGTCACAGCTAATTAAGTCTCAGTATTTGGAGTATTTATCTAGCCTAACTTTTTAAAATTATCACTTTTAATTCCTATCCAGTGGTAGAAGTTCTTGGGTTACCAATCGGTTTTCCCATCTACGGGGCGGGTCAGAGAACCGTCCTATTACTTGTGAATTTGAAAGTGATTTTAAAAATGTTTTAGCATCGGTAAAATCTTGCATTAAAACTAAAGAACTCCCCAAAGCTAGTGGGACATGGCTGTCAGAACCTCCAACTCTTAATAGTTTCAATTCATCTGCGATTGCTACTGCTTTTTTTAAAGAAGAAGGCTGCTTGGTTTTTGAATTGAAGGTTTCAATTGCATCCACTAAGTTTAAACCAGCGAGTGTTTCGATTTGAACTCTTTTTAGTGAGTGTCTAAAGCTGTCAAAAGGATGAGGTATAGTAACGATACCTCCCTGATCTTTTATAAATTTAGCTGTACTTATCAGTCCTAAACCAGGAGGAATTCTTTTTTCTAAAAAAAGACCGAGTAATTCTCCTTCGGCAACTTTTTGCTCTTGACCTACAATAATCTTAAACTTAAGTTGGTCTTCTACTTCTTTAAGTTTAAGAGCACCACTAATTGTTCCATGATCTGTCACTGCTATATAGTTCAAGTCTGTTTTTTCGGCAGCTTCAATAAATTCATTTAAGGTAGTTGTGGAATCCCCTGAAAAACATGTGTGACTATGTGTATCTACTTTGACAAAATTCCGAATTTCTGACATTTCAATAATTGAATGGAATGCGAAAGTATGTCATCAAAGACCGCTGACTGTCATAGAAGATATCGCCACGGTTTGACCGCTTGCTACCCCCGGAAGCCAGTTGACATCAGATCCGATACAACACATATTAAGAAGCATTTTTTGCATTGTAGACGATATCGTAGCTTCTTTTATAGGTGTGTCTAGTTTACCGTTTTTGATATTAAGTCCTTCGATGCCAACTGAGAAATCTCCGCTTATAGGGTTAACTCCAGAAGCAACTCCAGTGACCGTTTGAACATATACTCCGTTATCCACATATTTTAAGATTTCATCGGAAGTGAGATTCCCTGGATTTAAGTACAGCGCTCTGGGACCCACGCTTGGAGTCGAAAAGTAACTAGACCTAGTCGCAGAAGCGGTTGGTTCCATTTTGCATCTTTTAGCGGTTTCAGTCGAATGTAAAAAGCCTACAAGTTTTCCGTTTTCGACAAGATTGACTTTTCTAGTTGCAAGCCCTTCCGCATCGTATATTCCAGCTCCGTAGGCATTTTGGTTAGTCGGGTCGTCTGTCAGTGTAACTTCCTTTGCGGCGATGGTTTCCCCTAAGCGGTCCATTAAAAAAGATCTTTTTTTTGCCAAAGAGTTTCCAGAAAATGGAGTCGATAACAGAGCTAAAAATATAGATGTAATCTTAGGATCAAAAACCACGGTTTCGACTGTACTTTTAGGTTTTATTGCCCCGACCATCCTTGTGGAGTATTTAACAGCATCTTCTACAACTTTTGTGGGATCTAAATCCCCAGGATTCCTCGCAACAGTTACGCCTCCTCCGGTATGGGATTCTTGCGAGTTACCTGCAATTGCATAAGCTGCAAGGTAACACCCTGTTCTTTTTGAAACGGCATGAATATTTTTAGTAGAACTTAAGGAAACTACTGTCAAGCCGTCTCCGTAATTTGACTGTTCAACGGTCTTTATGCGTTTGTCTTTAGCTTTGATTAGTTTTTCTATTTCAAAAGCAAGATTTATTTTATATGAGGTGTCAAATTCTAGAAGCTTGGCATCAAAAAGGTTTAAATTAACTGGTTCGATTCCGTCTGGTTCTGCTAGAAACACGTATTCATCGTAAGTTGCATATTGGGAATTTTCCTTTGCTATCTTAAAAACTTCTCTTGCATAGTCGCAAGTAAGATTAAAGGTAGCTTCCGAGACGGAAATTGGTATCTGACCACTCCATGCGAATCCCAGTTTTCCGGATTTTATATATCTGATACCGATGCCCATGGTCTCTGCAGACTCTAGGGTTTCAATGCTAGAGTTGAAAACTCTTATCGAAGTCTCATTGCCGTAGGCAACATAGGCTTCCACTTCTTCGTCACTGTTTGCTAAGCTAACCACATAGTCAGCTAATTTAGAAGTTGCAATTTCTATCTCGTCAGTTGGAATTCTTTCTTCAACTTTATTCATGATTTAGTTTGAGTAATGATTATATTCTTTCAGTTATAAATGCTTGCTATATGATTGTTATCGTTTATATTTTGTAAGTCTTTAGCTTGCTGCTAACTATTAGGATTCTGTGATACCGATAGTTGTGTTTATGGTAGAACACGTTCGCTAATCAATGTGAAGTCCCTCCGAGGGTTATACCTGTGACCCGAAGAGTTGCTTGTCCACAACCGACTGGTACCTGCTGACCGTCTTTCCCGCATGTGCCAGGTGACATCTTGAAATCATTAGCTACTGCATCGATTTTTTTTAGGATGTCAGGTCCATTTCCAATTAAATTCGCATCTCTGAGAGGATAGGTTATCTTGCCGTTCTCGACCATATATGCTTCTACTGTTCCAAAAACAAAATCACCAGAAGCAGTATTTACTTGCCCTCCTCCTAGTTGTGCTATATAAACTCCGCGATTGGTATCTTCAATGATGTCTTGAGGGTCTGAATCACCAGGCAAAAGATAGGTATTTGTCATTCTGACCATTGGAAGGTACTTATAGCTTTGTCTCCTACCGTTTCCAGTAATATGTTCTCTCTTGGCACCGTTTGATCTCATTTTATCCCACATGTAATCTTGAAGCACTCCGTCTTTTATAAGAACAGACTTGGAAGCAGGCTGCCCTTCGTCATCTATCGAAAATGTTCCCCATTCGTTAGTCACCGTACCGTCATCGATTAAAGTCACAAGTTTAGATCCTACTTTTTGATCCAATTTGTCAGTATAAACCGATGACTGTTTAGCAATGTGGTCAGCTTCTAAACCGTGACCGCACGCTTCATGAAATAGGATTCCTCCAGAGCCTCCAGCAAGTATAACGGGGATTTCTCCGCTTGGAGCAGGTCTCGCCTCAAGTTTTATGACGGCTCGTCTTGCAGCTTCTTTTGCTATATTTTCAAGATCAATTTCGTCAAAAAGTTCAAAACCTACCGTTTTTGCAACCGATTCGAATCCAGTTTGAAGACCGCTGTCTCCGAATGCTACTGTGGACACTCTAAAGTTAGTTCTGATCTGAGTGTCGGTGACGTAGATACCTTCGGAGTTTGCTATTAAAATGTGCTTTATTGAATCCCCGTAGGATACGGTAACTTGACTGATCTGACTGTCGTAGTTCCTTGTAAATTCGTCTGCAGCATTCAACAGTTCTACCTTTTTTGACTTTGCGACTTCGGTCGGCAGGATTTTATACTGAGTGATCTTGTTAATTTTTTTAGTATCATTAGTTACATTGTCTTTGCCAATCACATTGTCTATGCCAAACACATTGTCTTTGCCAATCACATTGTCTATGTCAATATTAAATTTAACTCCTGGGTCGTCGGTTTTGTCAAATGATGATGCGATTTTGGTTGCCTTTAGTAAAGAAGACAGTTCAAAATCCGCAGTATGTGCATAACCAGTAGTTTTACCTTTGACTACTCTTATGCCCACGCCTCCTTGGGATCCGTTTGAAAGTTCAGTTATTTTTCGATCGTCTAACGAAATTCCTGTCAATGCTTTTTGTTCGGCATAAAGTTCGACAAAATCTGCTCCTAACGATACACCATATCGCAGAATTTCAGCAGCTTTTTCTCTTGGAATTAAGTTGACTAACCTGTTATCTTTTAAATCAGTCGAATAATACATAGTACAAGGTTATTTCCTTTGACTGTACACCATTTTGGCAGACATTCATTATTTTAGTACCGTTAAGTATTTTAGTACCGTTAAGTCTCATTGCATTTAAGAATTATAATTTTAAATTCATCAGTTTAAAATTATGTTCTGGCAATGACTGTGGTAATAATCGAGCCAGTATAAAGTATAAATCCTGACGGAAAATTTAGCTGAACATCTACTAATATCATTTGAATGCAACCCACTACAACAAAACAAAGAAAGGTATTGCGTCAGGACCGCGGAGTTACTATAAATTCTAGGCTTACGGCAATGTTTGGGGGTCTTTTATTCGTATTATTGGGGATTGAAGGTCTGACGATCGTACTAATTCATAAAGATTTGTATCTACACATATTTTTTGGAATGCTACTCATTCCGCCAATACTGTTTAAGCTTGGAACCACAGTCTACAAAGCTTTTAAGTATTACGTTAACTCACCTGGTTATAAGAGAAAGGGTCCTCCTCCTACAATTTTAAGACTGCTTGGACCCGTTGTAATTATCTTGACAGTTTTATTGATGGCAACTGGGATAGCTCTGTTGGTGGCACCTGATAGCATGAGGGCAAATTTGTTGTTTTTTCACCGAGCTGCTTTTGTGCTTTGGTTTGGTGCGATGACGATTCACGTATTGGCTCATCTTAAAGAAACATTCGAGGTTAATATAGCAGAGTGGACCAAAAGTGCGTTTAAACCACTTCCAGGTAGTACTTTCAGAAAAGGTCTCGTTTTATTTAGTGTAGTTGCGGGAATGCCACTTGCAATTTGGATCGGATCTAAGACAAACTCTTGGTTGCACTGGTTTTACGGAATCGGTTTTCACAAATGAGTAGAAAGTCTTGACGTGAGCAAGTATGAATACTTTAACCTAAAAGTTTTGATGTTATATATTGTTAGCCTTAATCACTGATAGCTATTATCTATGTTTTAAAGTATTTGTTGTGAAATAGACTTTAAATAGATACTT
>JAJYVQ010000066.1 GCA_021791915.1 Actinomycetes bacterium
ATAGGTTCCATTCGTCTAAATTTGTTCCCACTACAATGGGAATATCTTTTGCATCTCCGCTTCCAATCGACTCGATCGTAGGTTGTTTTAGGTAATATTCGTCTATCACAGGCTGGAACGGAAGTCCTATCATTAGCCGGGAGCTGTTACTGAGCGATAACTGCTTTTTCAACAGTTCTGCTGAAAGCAGTTCTTGTTTTCCCAAAAGCAAACTCGGATTAACGCTCAGAAGATCATTGGGTGAATCTAACTTCAAAAGATCTATAAACGTATCTGTAATAATTTTTGACTCACCAAGACTCAAACAGTTTTGACCAGCACCACTCTGTAATATTGCTTTATTAAAATACTTTCTAGCTTCTTCAATAGCCAGCAAAGTACCCACACTCATCGCACCAGCAGATTCTCCGAAAATTGTAACGTTGTTAGGATCACCTCCAAAACTTTCGATATTCTCATCTACCCATTTGAGCGCAAATATTTGATCTAATATCCCCGTCAGACCCGACGACTGATACTCTTGTCCAAAATAATCTGCGACGTTTAGAAATCCCAATGCGCCTAAGCGATAGTTAATCGTTACCAGAACCAGGTTGCCTTTTTCCACAAAACTTTGTCCGTTATACCAAGGAGTTGAACCAGATCCCCCAGTAAAACCTCCACCGTGAATCCAAACCATCACAGGTCGTTTATTCTGATCTACTGCGGGTGTATGAACGTTCAAGAATAGACACTCTTCTGCAACATCGGGCTCTGGACCGCCCAACAGCCCACCCAAAGACCCTGCAGTCTGATAAGAAACCTGACCGAACTTGTTTGCCTCATACAGACCTTTAAAACTTTCAACTTCTGTCGGGGGTAGGAACCTAGGACTGTGACCGAACTTTATCCCCTTAAATAAAACAGTATCGTTTTTTATTACGCCGTGAATATCTCCATATTTGGTGGAAGCAATATCTTTTTTCATAATCTCCTTGCCAACTTTATGAATAGTGGGACACTGTAAATTAACTTAAAACAAGTTAATACACCGTCACAGAATTTTGTAACTTAAAAAAGTCTAACTCAAAAATTAAAAAAATAAAAATAAGCATATTTAGAGGGTCTAGACAGCAGTATAAAAGTAATATTTCGAAGATCCGATAGATCTACCTTGCCCGCACATTAAAACAGGGAACAAACGAGCTGTGAAGTTTAAGCCAAATTGTCATTACCTCTTAATCTTCAAACAGAGATTTCATAAACAGAGTAACCTTTTTTACTAAAGTCGGTTCTGCAGCTAGGCTTTTTTCACTTTTAGATCTATCCAACAGTTCCAAAAGGTACTTCTCCATAGTGTTTAGTTCAAGTTTCAATACCTCCGATTCATACCTATATTTTATTTTGAACCTTTCTAACCTTATTAACCTGGACGACGCCAACTTAATCGGAGCTATAGTAAGTTCAAAAGTAGGTTTAGAATACAGATTGGGCTTTTGTTTAGTGAAGACTTCCAAGATCGACTTTTCTAAACAAAATAATCTCAATTCAACCAGTTCAAACAAGGTCTCACACTCTTTTGGCATATTTGAAAAACGGTCAATCAGTTCCTTCTTAAGATCAGCCGCTTCATCTGGTGCATTCAAAGAAGATAGTCTTTTGTACATATCAAGTCGAATATCTTCCTGTTCTATATACTCTTTTGGTATAAAAGCCTTCGCAGGTAAATCGATCGTAACTTTCGGCTTTTCTATTTCTCTAACCCCTTTAATGGTCTTCACCGCATCAGAAACCATTTGAACATATAAGTCGTAACCGACGGCTGCTATGTGCCCACTCTGTGAATTTCCTAGCAGCGTTCCAGCTCCTCTAATTTCTAAATCTCTCATGGCCAACCTGAAACCGGCCCCCAACTCGGTTTGTTCGCTTATAGACTTTAAACGCTCGTATGCGGTATCTGTTAATTTTTTATTTTCGGGGTAGAAAAGATATGCGTAAGCTTTTTTGTTAGACCTACCAACTCTACCTCTTAGTTGGTGGAGCTGTCCTAAGCCCAGTTGATCCGACCTTTCAACGATTAAAGTATTTACATTCGGCATATCAATTCCAGACTCGATAATAGTTGTACAAACCAAGACATCAAATTTCTGATCTATAAAATCTATTATCGTCTTTTCTAATTCGTCTTCGCTCATTCTACCGTGGGCAAACCTAACGTTTGCTTGTGGGACCAACTCTTTTAGCTCATCAACTTTATTTTCAATCCCATTTACTCTGTTGAATACATAAAATACCTGACCTTCGCGCAAAAGCTCGCGCCTAATCGCTTCAGATACTGCTTTTTTGTCGTAGATGCCAACAAAGGTAAGAATAGGCATCCTAGCTACAGGTGGTGTCGTTATCAAAGACATCTCTTTAATCCCTGTCAAAGACATCTCCAAAGTTCTCGGTATCGGAGAGGCGCTCAGTGTTAAAACGTCCACGCCTATTTGAAGCTTTTTCAACTTTTCTTTGTGGCTGACTCCGAATCTCTGTTCTTCGTCTACTACGATCAGACCTAAATCTTTAAAGTTGACCCTCTGTCCCAATAATTTATGGGTTCCCACGACTACGTCAATTTGGCCAGATTTAAGACCATCTACCACGTCATTTGCCTGCGCCTGGGTAATAAACCTAGAAAGCAAAGCAACTTTGAATGGATAATTTTTGAATCGGTCTTTTAAAGTATTAAAATGTTGGTTCGCCAATATAGTGGTTGGAGCTAATAGTGCTACTTGTTTAGAATCGTTAAGTGCTTTAAATATTGCCCTAATTGCAACTTCTGTTTTGCCGAATCCAACATCTCCGCAAATTAACCTATCCATAGGTCGATCGATTTCCATATCGGAAAACACATCTTCTATGGCTTTTTTTTGATCAGAAGTTTCAACGTAGGAAAATGTAGAATCTACAAACTCATCCATAAAACTGTTGTTTTGGCTATAACAGAAGCCTTTTGCAACGCTTCTAGCTTTATAAAGTTCAACTAGCTCCACTGCCACTTTGGCTATCTCAGCTTTGACCTTACTAGTTGTTTTTTCCCAATCGGTTCCCCCCAGTCTGGACAAACTGGGTGACTCGCCACCCGAATAAGGAGTCAGTAAATACATCATGTCTACAGGAAGGTAAAGCCTATCTTTGCCTTTATACTCAAGTAACAGATAGTCCCGTTCTATTTCGTCTATTGAGCGTTTTACCATGCCTCCGTAACGAGCTATGCCGTGGTGGCTGTGTACTACGTAACTACCTTCGGTAAGTTCATCAAAAAAACCAGTGGTAATTTTCTTACGATGGCGAGTCGGTCGGTGAACAGTTCGTTTGTGAGAAATTTCAAATTCTGATATTAGAGCAAGTTTCTGAGACAAAACAACTACACTTTTCTCCAAGTTAGCTGTCACAACTGACACTGCTGACTTATAAAGTTCTAACTCGACCGTTGAAGAAACATTGATATTTTGGCTTTTAAGGTTAGAAATAATTTTGTCTCTAGTAAAACTGGTTGTACAAAAGATAATGATCTTGAAATCCTGTTCTAATAATCTTCTTATCTGATCGTAAATCACGTCAAATATCGAACCACTTAAATCTAAGCTTTTAGAGTCGAAACTTGCAGTTAATTCATCGTTAGCAAAAGGATAAATCTTTGAAATCTGACTTTTGCAGTTCTTGTTTAGCCTTTCAAAGCTTACGCTTAAAGCTGGAAAAGAACCTTCAGTGAACTCGTTAAAGTCCAAATCCCACGTCTGAGTTAGCGACTCCACGATCTCTTTTTCGTCGTTGATAAGTTCATGGGATTTTTGAATACAAGCGTCTGCGTTAAAGTATATAATCATGCTTTTGTCATCTAATAGGTCCGTCACAACCTTCTCTGGACAAAGTAGCGGCATCCACGATTCAATTCCCGAAAAATACTGACCTTCAGCAATTTTATTCAATGTCTGGTCAAGTTTTGGGTGAACCTTTACCAAGTCAGCGGCTGCTTTTTTTATATCTTCAGTTAACACAAACTCCCGACAGCCTACAATTTCGACATCGTTAGCTATAGATTGCGTACGCTGATCATCAATATCAAATAGACGGATTGATTCGACAGTATTGTATGAAAGATCTAGTCTGACCCCAAGATCGCAGTTGGGAACAAAAATATCGACGATTGACCCTCTAACGGCAAATTCTCCGTGTGCTTCCACCTGATACACACGACTGTAGCCAACATCAACTAAATAATCTTTTAGGAAATCTAAGTCAATATCCTGACCCACTACTATTTTTAGCTGTGTCCGCTCTTCAATATTCGGTGGAAGTTTCTGACTAACAGACTTTATGGAAGAAATTATAACAGTGGGTTTTGTGTAATCACTACTACTACTACTACTAGTACTACTACTACTACTACTACTACTTATTATTAGTGCACTCAATGCTTTAAGTCTTTTGCCCATCACCTGTGCTGTAGGGGAGATTCTTTCAAAAGGCAGTGTTTCCCATGGCACCAGTTCATAAACGTTAATATGGCCCATGGATAATACTTCCAAATCATAAAAAATTTGGCTACTTAGTTTTTCAGTAGGAAAAACAGCCACTATTGGCCGATCACGCATTACAACGGCCAATTCAAAGAGATATAGAGCCCAGGCGTGTTCTTTGACTACAACCGATTCGAAACCCTCTCGAATTTCTTTTATAGCAGGGTCTAAGCCAGCTTTAGAAGAGATATAATCGATCCACATACAACTAAATATTTTACGGCTGCCTAGGTTATTTAAAACAAATTGATACAAATAGTTGCATTTGAGCCCTATTCTTTAGTTAAACATATTTTGGGCCTGATCTAAACCAACATCCAGGATGGAAAGTAAAGCCTGTTCGGTCATTTCGATTGCCTGGCTGATAAGAGGCAGTTCATCTTTTGAGAAATTAGACAGCACATAGTCGACACCTTTGCGATCTGGTTTGCCAATACCTATGCGGATTCTAACGAAATCTCTGGACTTACAAGATTCGAAGATCGACTGTAAACCGTTATGTCCAGCGGATCCACCACCGAACTTAATTTTAATTTTTCCCGGCTCGATATCTAGTTCATCATGAACAACTATTAAACTAGATAGTCCAATATTTTTTTTGGAAAGTATTTTCTTAACCGCCTGCCCTGAATCGTTCATAAACGTTTGTGGCTTAACAAGCAAAACAGGGTAGTGTTTGATCTTTATCTGAGCAACTTCGGAGAGTAAATATTTGTCAAATCTACATTCTGTCGAAAAACTTCGTGCTATTAAGTCAACTGCTTCGAAACCTACATTGTGACGCGTATGCTTGAAATTTTGACCTGGATTTCCCAGTCCTACTACGGCAATTGACTCTGCGTTAAGATCAAATCCCAAATCAGCTTGCAGGTTCTTGTTCGGCTGATTCAGTGGTCACCGTTGCTCCTCTAGGAAGTTCACCTACTGCAACTATAACTTCGGAATCAGTTTCAATAACAACTCCATCAATAGTTTTAATATCAGATATTTTGTAGTGATCTCCGACTTGCATGTGAGTTATGTCCAGTTCAACTGCATTTGGAATTTTAGTTGCGACCGCTCTTAAAGTAACTTCACGCAAAGTCTGATTCAATCGACCTCCAGCTCGAGTCAGTTCGTGTGGGTCCCCAATTAATATTATAGGTACTTCTGCTGTAATTTCCTGGTCTGCAGTTACTACCATAATGTCCACATGAGTAACGTTTCGTTTCAGTTTATGGACCTGAACTTCTTTAATTATCGCACTATGACTCTGTTTGCCTAATTTTACTTCCAAGAGTACGTTGTGTCCTGCTTCGGTATTCAGTGCATCTCTCAAATCTTTAGCTGCAATAGATATGGGTACCGAATCGATGTTTTTCCCATACAGAACTCCCGGAATGGTTCCAGAATTTCTTTGCCTATTTGCATTAGACGTACCAGTCTTACGCTTGTCTTCAACTTTCAATAATACCTGCGACATTTGCTTATGTAATCCTTACTGTTATTTAACTCTAACCTGCAGTAGCCCAAAAAGTTACCTGAATTTCATTTTAGAATTTCCGTAACTGAATCCATAGGACTCAATATAATTTGATACCGTCTGGACGATCTCACACAATCAAAATTGAACCAGTTGTTTATCGGTTTAACTTTGAAATAAGCCAAAGATGGTGTTAAATTATATTAGTTCAATCTCCCCGACGGAACCGCAAATCTACAATTCTGCGATAACCAAATCGGCATCACCCATTTTAGATTAAATTTTAGGACTAGCGTTACCAAAATCAAAATTCAATTTAAAAGCCAAAACCAACTGTAGCAATGATGTTATGTTGTTTCATGCTTTTTGACTTTAAGCTAAGTTCTGTCCCCCAAATATTTCCGATACCGAAGAATCTTCAAAAACTGCGTCAATTGCATCAGCTATTACCCTGGAAATCGAAAGTACCTCCAAATTAGGTAAATCGAAACCAGGTTTTAGTGGCAGTGTATCTGTTATGACAACTTTTTCAATTGGTGCTTTCTTGAGTCGAGATAGTGCTGGATCCGATAATAAACCATGAGTTGCCATTGCCCAAACGGTTTTAGCTCCGTGATTTTTTAATATCTCGGCTGCAGCACAGATCGTACCAGCCGTGTCGATCATATCATCGATTAATACGCAAAGTTTGCCGTCGACATCTCCAACTACATGAAGGGCTTCAACTTCATTAGCTGAACCCCGGGGACGTCTTTTGTGAACAAGTGCTAAGTCAACACCAAGTTGTTGGCCGAATCGCTCGGCTACTTTAACACGTCCAGCGTCTGGAGCCACAATTACGGTTTCGCTCAAATTCTGATTTGTGAGATAATCGATCAAAATCGGCATAGCCGTAAGATGATCAAACGGCACATCATAAAACCCCTGTATCTGACCCGAATGCAGATCCATGGAAACTACGCGGTCAGCACCTGCAATAGATAACATGTCTGCTACCAACTTCGCAGTGATAGGTTCTCTACCAGATGATTTTCTGTCCTGCCTAGAATAACCGTAGTATGGACATACTGCGGTAATCCTTTTCGCGGAAGCTCTCTTTGCCGCATCTATCATTATCAGCTGTTCGAGTATCGAGTTATTTACTGGTCGCGTATGTGTCTGTAATATAAATACGTCGGCACCTCGAATTGACTCGTCGAATTTGCAATGTACTTCTCCGTCTGCAAATTCACGCAAATTTGCGTTTGAAAGGTCAACTCCCAAATCTTTAGCGATATCTTTTGCTAGCTTCTCATGACTGCGACCAGAAAACAGAACCAAGCGTCGTTTAGGTACAAGTTCCAATTTATACTCCTTAGATTTTTACGGCACCTTTACCGAAGATCTCTTCGATTGAGATTTCTATTTTTAGGTCCAACCGTAACAGACCTAAATTTTACTAACTTCAACTAGGGAAGATCTTTGTCGGTATAAAAAGAGCCAGTAACAGCCCTAGGCTCAATTATAGTACCCGGAGATAGAAATGCAAACGGTCCAACTTTTGACCAGCTTCTCATCTCTGAAGACTCTGCTACAGTGTCTTTTATTACTGCTCCTTCACCGATTACACAGTCAGTTAATTCACAGTTGGGCCCAATTTCTGCAAATTTAGCTACGGAAGTTT
Organism: Actinomycetes bacterium; assembly: GCA_021791915.1. Lineage (GTDB taxonomy): Bacteria > Actinomycetota > Acidimicrobiia > Acidimicrobiales > JABEUL01 > JAJZNL01. The sequence continues at coordinate 7,670 of JAJYVQ010000066.1, forward strand.
TACCCCTTAAAATCGTATTCGGCTGGAGTATAACTTCTTCTTCTAAAATTACTGAGGTGTCAATGTAACATCTGCTAGGATCTACTATCGTTACACCTTTTTTCATCCAACTGTTATTAATTCGGTCTCTAAGCCTGCTCTCTGCGGCTGCCAACTGTGCCTTATCGTTTACTCCTATCGCTTCATTAGGATCTTCGGCGGTAACTGCAGCAACCTGATATCCAGCATTGGCAAGTACTTCCACAATATCGGTCAAATAATATTCTTTCTGTTGATTTTGAGGAATCAATCTCCTTAGGCCCGGACCTAAAACAGAATACTTAAAAACATAAACAGAAGTACAAATTTCGTTTATTAATGCTGAATCGTCAACAATGTCAGACTGTTCCACAATTCTAACTATATTTGCATGTTTGTCCCTAAGGATTCTCCCATAGCCTTCCGGTTCTTTAACATTTGCAGTAAGCAAAGTTGCAACTTGACTCCCACAAAAATGACTCTCTACCAAACTAGCAATTGTTTTTGGAGTTATAAGAGGCGCATCCCCTGGCAATACTATGACATCGGCATCTGAATCCAACTCTAAATGTTCGGGCATCGCAGTTAATCCCACCGATACGGCATCACCAGTGCCTCTTTGGGTAGCCTGTTCGACAAATTCAATGGGCAAATTGGCATTGGCTTCTGCCATTATCACTTTTGTCACCTGATCCAGCCCGTGTCCAACCACAACCACTACTTTTTCTAAAGGCAGTTGACCCAAAGCATCCAAAACATGCAAGACCATCGGTCTGCCACAAATTCTGTGCAGAGGTTTAGGTAAAGAAGATTTCATCCTAGTTCCTTCCCCAGCAGCTAAAACTACTGCCACAAGAGGGCGTTCGAGATAAAAAACTTTATTTCCAGAAAATTGCTTGGTTGATGTTGCTATCACTAACTTCTCGCTGGAAATGTCTGCATCATAATCTGCTCTACTGCCTATTTTAAGTTCCTCAGAAGTTTCATCTATACCTTTTGGCATGTTTTATATCTTATATAAGTTACAGCATTAATTTAAAACATTATTAATTATTGAAAAGAAATTTGTTACAAATATAAGCCAGATCAATGCTGAAAAGTCAACCTATTCTGTTGGGTTATAGTTATCCAAATTCGATCAGTTAAATAACAAATACAACTATTTAACTTCGTTGGCTACAAGTTTATTAGAAGCCATAAAATTTGCAATCTTTCTTAACGGTGCCAAGTTTACAGATAACATTTCTGTTGATAATAGTTTTAAAAATGCAAGTTAATCCACAAGAACCTAGATAATTTTCACAATTTAAGCGTTTTCAATAATGACAAGTTAAAACCACTACTTTCCCGATATTAGATGCTACAACTTATAATCTAAAACAAATTCGATCACCAAGTTAAGGTGAAGTATCGCAGATAGTTCCAGCTACTGAGTTTGGATTACAACACTATAGTCACGAATATTGCGAATATAACGCTCTAAGACATCAACGGTATAAGCTATTAACAAGCATTACAGACAGGATTTCTTACCTGCTGAAACTCACCGACCTCATGGACAAAGATCCCGCATCATAACCTTTGCAGATTGTAGTTAATTCATCTTCAGGCTCACTAGCTCCAACGACATATAATAAAGGTAAGTAGTGATCTAAGGTAGGTACGGATAATTTCCCCTCTTTTAAGCTCAGTACTTCAGTCAGAGCCGAAAAGTTTCTGTCTAGAAGAATATTGCTAACGGATTCGTCAAAGGTAACCGTATAGTCGTATGGTGAGTCAAACCCCAAATCAAAGCTTGCTTGGCGCAGATTGTGAACGATATTTCCGCTTCCTAAAATCAATACACCTTCGTTTCTCAAAACTTTAAGCAGATTCCCAATTTTTAAATGCTGATCGATATCCAATGTATAGTTAACGGAAAGTTGGGTTACCGGAATATCAGCTTTAGGATACATATGCTTTAGCACAGTCCAAGTACCATGATCGATCCCCCAGCTGTCAGTTTTAGAAACGTTATAGTTCTTAAGAAGTTCCTGGAGTCTGTCTTCCAGCCAAGCTGAACCGCTTACCGGGTACTTAACTTCATAAAGTTCCTGTGGGAATCCGTAAAAATCGTAGATTAGCTCAGAACTAGTCGAAACAGTTATCATACTCTGTTTTTTAAACCAGTGAGCTGAAATGGATAGTATCGCTTTCGGTTTTTCAAAAGAAAGAGCATACTCTTGCCAAGATTCTGTCCACCTATTCGGATTAAGAACAAACATCGGATTCCCATGCCCTATAAACATCGCAGGCATTAAATTTAATGATCTGGCATTTTCAGGTATGCTGTTTTGGTTGTTATTTAAGGTCATAAATGTATACGTCTAAAATCGAGTTCTGAAATGAAGATATTACAAAATGAAATTCATATTATTGCAAACTTCAATCCATCATAAACAATTAAAACAGTACAAACCTTAAAACTATTTCAAAATTGGAAAAATATTTACAATAATTTAAGTTAAGTGACGAAAAATGAATCAAAACGAACCCAAAATGATAAATAAATTAAAATTAGCTACTGCAGTTTCAAACAATGCCTGATTATACGATTTTAGGCAGATTTAGAAATAACACTAGTAAATGCTATAGCTTCTTATGATTTAATTACAACTACAAATTTTTAACCTTAAATCTTACAGAAGCATTTGATTATTAACGTATTATCTGTAGGAATGTTCAAGCATTTTTACTACTTTCACAAGAACTTAAAAATTTATGAATCATTAACGACAAAACTGATTCATACAATAAACATTTAACTTTTTCATCGTAGACTAGATCTTTAAATTTTTGAATTTAAAAACTGACTACACTTTCCTACTTCTATCTTTGAAATATCAAAAAATTAACTACCCTATTTCTCGGTTACTCTATTTCTCAGGTTCCTATTTGTCAGTTACCTATTTCACTGTAAGAACCACCGTAATCAGTGTTCCAAGTATTAATATAACCGTTACTCATGAAACAGTAAGAATCCATCGAATTAATGGTTAATGAAGAATAAGTTCCAGGAGGAAGTTGGTTTCCCCAAGTACTTTGATCTGCAGGCTGAACTATCGGCTGACTTGTTGCCGTCAGTTGATCTTTATAATAAATATCTGCACATATCATGTACGTATTGCTACTTAATTCAAAAACAGGGCTAGTAAATTCAACCGTATGCTGTGGCGTTTGTTTTAAGTTTTCCTGCTCATTTTGGGCATTAAATGAACTGTTAATTTGTATCATTGTGTTAAATTCCAATCCATCATAAAAATTAGGTGGCGTCGGAGGTACTGTCAATGTTGAATCATACTGCTGTAGCCAGTTAGAAATAACTTGGGGTGCAGAAGCAAGATCTGAAGGCAGTTGGCCAGCAGAAGCAATAATATTTTGAGCTGGAGCACTATAGCTACCAAAAAACGGTTTACCTCCCGAAAATATTGATATCATGTCAATCATCCAGGGAGCACCCGCAGAAGCCTCAGAAAAAATCGCCTGTCTTGTTTGATTGTATCCTTCAAAGCTTTTCCCTAAGATCTCCGCAAAAAAATAGATCGGGTAGCTGTTTTGAACTGGAGCACTAAAGGAGACTTTGGAATATGTTGGCGACCAAGGAGGAGAACCACAGGCTAAAGCACCTTGCAGAGCCTCAACCGCAGCTGGAGTTGCATACTGTGTTAAATCCGAATAGTTTTGACTAATAACTTGCTCAGTAAAAGGTATCCAAACACTATTTATTACAGATTGTTCAATTGCAGGAGTAACAAGGCCATCAGAGCTTAAGTTTTGTCCAGAATTTGACCCAGAATTTGAACTAGAGGAGGCAGAAGGTGTAGTGGAAGGAATTATAACAGGAACCTGAGTTTCATTTTGCCCTCCAGGGTGTGACACTGAAGTAGAGGTATTTCTGTGAGGACCTCCTTGAGACAGATGAACTACGGGATCTATTTTAAACACGATTAACGATGTTACAAGTGCTACAACTGCTACTAAAACTATTAAAGGACCTATAGTCCTAAAAAAACTGCCCTTTGTTTTTTTGTTTTGCTTGGCAATAATTTGTGAGTTCCTTGCAGGGTCATTAGGTAGGTTATGGAAATTCTCGTACCCGTACATATCTGAAGAAACATTAAATAGCTGGTCTCTGTGACTTTTCTGTTCAGAGTTTTCAAAACCGATGTTTTCTGAACTGTATGGAGTGTTGCTGTATGGAGTGTTGCTGTATGGAGTGTGATTGTGATTGCCTGAGTCTAAACCGTTGCTGACAAAGCCTCTTCCTTGGAGTGATTGGGGATTAACCGACGACCCAGATTCCTGTTGGGCATGAGAGCTTGTATCCGATTGTATATTCTCCCACGGTTCTGGTGATTTTGGTTCGGGTTGGGTTACTGGTGGATGCCACCTTCCAGATGAATCCATCCACCACTTATCGTTTAAATTATCATCCATAACTTTATTTACCTTAGCTTTTCATTTAATAAATTTCGGTTTTGCAGCTTTCAAAGCTATAGAATCAAGTATTGTAGAAACCACCGTTTGGACTATTTTGACTCTATGCTACATTATAGTTCTTTCTTCAATTTTTTTCACATAAAGCTCTAATATTAAGCCTAGATCCACCGAAAAATTATCGGCACTACTAAAATTATCAAAAAATGACTGTGCAGTCTTGAGAAAGTCAGTTTTGGTATATAACTGTTGAAATTAGTACGTGTTCTATCAGAAGTCTTGATTTAGTTTATTTAAGTGAAGACGCCGGTTATATATTGGAGGCTGCCTTTAGATAATGAGATTCTATGTTTTTATAGTTAGTAGTGCTATAGCATCTAAGGTTTGA
>JAJYVQ010000067.1 GCA_021791915.1 Actinomycetes bacterium
TAAGAGTTATCTTACAATTGCCATTGGTTGTACAGGGGGTAAACACAGAAGTGTGGCTTTGGCAGAGCATCTGGCGGGCTATATAAAAGACAAAGGGCTTGGAGTAATCGTTAAGCACAGGGACATAAACAAAGACAGGGACATAACCAAAGACAGGGATTTTAACAAAGATGTCAGTTAAAAGTATTCAAAAGACAAAATGTAGACAGTATCCATAAAAGCTCTGTTTGCAGCACAATATATACTTAGTTCAGAGGATGAAGCTAAAGGAAAAAAATAGCTGGGTATATCAATAACGGCAACTTTTTGTAGATTTGTCTTTTTTTTTTATTCTTTTTATAAATAACAAAAAAACGGCTAAAATTTTTAAGGCTTTAGATTCCAAATGTTAGAGGAGAAAAATATGGCTATCAAAGTGGGAATTAACGGATTTGGTCGTATTGGGCGATCTTTCGTAAGAGCATTTTTAGATCAGGGTGCAGATTTAGAAATCGTTGGAATTAACGATTTGGTCGATACTAAGGTAAATGCTCATTTGTTGAAGTATGATTCCGTGCAGAAGAAACTTAAACAACAAGTAGAAGCTTATGATGGCGGGATATTAATTGACGGCAATAAAGTCGAAGTAACTAGCGAAAGAAATCCAGAAGATTTGCCTTGGTCTAGATTAGGAGCCGACATTGTAATTGAGTCGACTGGTTTGTTTACGGCTAGAGAGGCAGCAGCTAAACACTTAAAAGCAGGTGCTAAAAAAGTTATAATATCTGCTCCGAGTTCAGATGCTGATTTAACAGTCGTAATTGGTGTGAACGATACTTCTTATGATCCTTTAAATCATGACGTAATTTCTAATGCTTCCTGTACGACAAACTGTTTTGTACCGATGATTAAAGTTTTGGATGACGCATTCAAAGTCAGAACGGGACTGATGACTACGGTTCATGCAATGACCAACGATCAGAACTTACTTGATTTGGCACACAAAGACTTAAGGCGAGCTAGAGCTGCAAGTATAAACATTGTTCCGACTTCAACCGGAGCTGCGAGAGCAACGGGACTCGTTTTGTCGGCAATGAAAGGTAAACTGGACGGTACCTCGCTTCGAGTTCCAGTACCGGTAGGTTCAATTACTGACATTACTGCCATTGTTGAAAAAAAAGTCAATGTCGAAGAGGTTAATGAAGCATTCGCAAAGGCTGCGGTAGACTTACCGTTAAAGAATGTATTAGATTATTCAACCGACCCGATAGTTTCAAGCGATATAGTTGGTTCTCCTGCCTCGTGCACATTTGACTCCCCGTTAACTATGGTGATGGAGGCGGGTAAGGCAGATTCTTTAGAGGATTCGACCCTTGTTAAAGTATTTGGTTGGTACGACAACGAGTGGGGATATTCCAACAGGTTGGTTGATCTCGTGGTGCTTGTAGGAAAATCTCTAAACTAATATAGGTTGATCTAAATAGTTCGAATATGTTAAAGATTCCAGTAATACAAGATTTCAAGAATTTAAAGAACAAAAGAGTTCTTCTAAGAGCAGATTTTAATGTCCCATTAAAACTAGCTGGAGATGGAATCTATGAAGTCGCCGATGATTTTAGGATAAAGGCTGCGTATCCGACGATTGATTATCTTTTAGATAGCAATGCCTTAGTTACCATATGTACACATCTTGGTCGTCCCAAAGGCGAACATGTTAAGAAATGGGAAATCAAGCCAGTTGCAGAACTGTTGCATCGTAGCTACCCCGATGTAAAGATTTTAGAAAATTTGAGATTTGACATTGGTGAAGAAAAAAATGACGACAGCTTTGTCAAAAGGCTAATTGAAAATCAGGATTTTTATGTTAACGACGCCTTCGGGGTTTCTCACAGAGCACACGGTTCCATTGTGGGACCTCCAAAGTATTTGCCATCTGCGGCAGGTTTTTTGATAGAAGAAGAACTCAGAGTGTTGAGTAAACTGTTAACTAATCCGCCAAAGCCTTTCGTTGCCATAGTCGGAGGAGCAAAAATATCAGACAAGATGGGAGTTGTGGGTGCTCTTGCTAAGGTTGCAGACTGTGTATTAATTGGCGGAGCTATGTCATTTACTTTTTTGAAGGCACAAGGTCATAAAGTTGGCCAGTCTATGGTAGAAGATAATATGACTGAAGACTGTTTAATTTTGTTAAAAGAAAATTCAAATATAATTTTACCGACCGATTTCGTAGCACTTTCTTCAGATGGAGAATTTGGGGATGGGGCACGTTCAGGTGAGATCAAGGTATTTGGCTGTGACATTGAAGAAGGTTTTCGGGGACTGGATATCGGATCTCAAACAATAGAAAACTATTTAAGTTACGTTAAAGCTGCGTCTACGATTTTTTGGAATGGGCCCATGGGAGTTTGCGAAGATGATCGATTCTCAAAAGGAACTCATCTGGTGGCCCAAGGCGTTGTAGATTCGGATGCCTACAGCGTTATCGGTGGTGGTGACAGCGCAAAAGCACTTTCAGACTTTCATTTAAACGGTCAGCCAGACTATGTCTCAACTGGAGGGGGAGCTAGCATGGAGTTCTTGGAGTATGGAGATCTTCCTGGTATTAAAGCTATTCGGGAATGCAAACTTAAACTTGCCTGAAAGATACCGATGGATAAGAATAAAATTTACAGGAAAAAAATAGTTTGTGGCAATTGGAAGATGAACCACAGTCACTATGAAGCGGTGCAGACGGTTCAGCAGCTCAAGGCGACGCTTATCGAAGCCGATTTGACTAGAGTTGACGTTGTTGTACATCCGCCGTTTACATCGCTCAGATCGCTTCAGACAATTTTCGAAGCCGAAAAATTAGGGATCTTTTTGGGAGCACAGCACTGTTATTTTGAAAAAAGTGGGGCATATACTGGTGAAATTTCCCCCGAGATGTTAGCTAAATTACATGTGTCATATGTTATAGTAGGTCACTCGGAACGCAGGACAATTTTTAACCAAACGGATGAAATTGTAAATAAAACGACAAAAGCAATTCTTAATAGCTCGATGTATCCGGTTGTTTGTGTTGGAGAATCTTTGGAAATCAGACAGGCCGGTACTCAAGAGTCTTTTGTAGAAAGTCAGGTGGAAGCGGCATTTTCGGGAGTTAAAACTGAGTTGATAAAAAGAGCTATCGTTGCCTATGAGCCAATCTGGGCAATAGGTACTGGAAATACCGCTACATCTGAAGATGCTCAACTAATGTGTAAGACTATCAGATCAAAGGTTAGAGATCTTTATGACGATGACACCTCAGATTTAATTAGGATTGTTTATGGCGGTTCAGTAAATCAAGACAATGCAGGACTTTTGTGTGCAGAAACTGATATTGACGGCCTTTTGGTCGGTGGTGCATCACTAGATGGGGTAAAATTTGGTAACGTAGTTAAAGCGGTTATTTAATTTTTGCACGCTTGATAATTCGTCGTAGATATTGGAGTTTAATTTGTTAACGGATTTCATTGTTGGTATTAATGTTTTGTCATCTTTTGGTCTCATAATCCTTGTATTGTTGCATTCTGGAAAAGGCGGAGGAGTTTCGGACATGTTTGGAGGGTCTGTTGGATCGGCCGCTGCTGGTTCGACAATGGTGGAAAAGAACTTAGATAGATTGACCCTTATCTGTCTTGCTGTTTTCGCATTTACAACTTTAATTGTCGCTTTGCGCTGGTCGTGACCAAACAAAAGATTTGGCGTTTGTTAAAGAAAAGCAGATTTACTTATATTTTAGTATTTGTAACATTTTGTATATCATTAACTAGTTGTTCAAATCAGACTAATATTAATCAGCAAATCCCGATCGAAAAAAATGCGGTTGTAACAGTTGCGGTGCCTAGTTTGCCGACAAATTATAATCCGAATGTTCCTTCTGGAAACAACTTTTTAACCCAACAGATAATGGACTGTCTTTGGCCGCAGGTCTTTTCGTTTGGTGGAGACTATCAAACTCACTTGGATACTGCAATAATATCTCAAGCTGAATTGGTTTCAATCGACCCTCAAGAGATTCAATATCAAATTGCTCCGAATGCAAAGTGGTCTGACGGTGTGCCAGTAACAGTCGAGGATTTCATTTATAATTGGCGGGCCCATGTAGGGATTGGGTTAGATTCTAGTAAAGTCCCCTTCCAGTCAGTTCAACAACCTGGATACAGTGATATCGCATCGATAGTTGCTGGACAAAACTTAGGTGAGTTTACCGTAACTTTTATTAAGCCCTTTGCTGATTGGGAGTCGCTGTTTTCAGATTTGGTACCATCTCACATTGCACAACAAGTGGGGTGGAATAGTGGATTTGAGACGGTTTCTCCTTCGGTAGAAGTTTCTGCAGGACCGTATAGAATCGCTAAATATATACCGAATGAGTCGTTGACTTTGGTGATCAATAATAGCTATTTAGGACCTAAGCCCCATATAAACACTATAATTTTTAAGGTCTATTCAAGTCAGCAATCGATGTTGCAGGCAGTTGTTTCGAATCAGGCACAAATGACGATTGGGCAGTTCAGCGAGGCCGAAGTTGCCGACCTAAATGCGAACAATCAACTTAATGTAAGTACGCACAGGAGTTTTTCAACTGTGCAGTTATCCTTCAACAGCTCGGTTCCAGTTCTAGCAAGCGTCCAACTTCGGGAAGCTATAGCTTCTCTTATAGATTACAACCAACTAGCCGCAGATACTATCGGTTTGTATAATTCAGGTGCAGGTCCTCTGGGAAATTTGATATATACAGCGGAAGAATCTGGCTATTCTAACGACCTGGGAACTATCGAATCTTCTGATCAGCAAACTGCAAGTCAACTTATCTCAGCTGCAAACTTAAGTTATAATCCACAGGGGCAATTGTTATTTAACAGTCAACCAGTCCAACTGAGTTTAACTTATGACAGTAACGATTTAATGCAATCAATAGCAGCACAAAATATTCAGGCGCAGTTGAGAGATGCTGGCATTATAATATCTTTGGTGTCGTATGGTTCAAGTTCCGCAGAGCAAACTGCTCTTCAGAACGGGAACTATCAGATTTCGATAGAAAAAGTGACAGTGTATCCATATGCATCGTATACAACTGCAGGTCTTACTCAGGACGAGATCTATAATCAGCCGAATGGATCGTGGCCGATTGGGATCGGGATAAATCCAGCAGTCGTAGAAAAAACGACTCCGCAAATCACAACTTTGGTTGACGAAGCAGACTCTTCGTTGGACACGCTTAAATCTGAAGGACTATATCAACAGGTTGATAATATCCTTTTGCAGAATTTCACTAATATACCGCTGTTTCAAGAACCTCTTACTCTAGTGACGAATTATTTACTTCAAAATGTGCAATTTAACTCTTCGATCTTCGGTCCTCTCGCTTCAGTCTCAGATTGGGCGGTGGTCAATGAGGCAAAGCTGACTGCAGGGGATACCTAAAATATAATATAGCAGGGAATACTAAAAATTTAAATTTTCTAAAATAGTTTTAGAATGTACTAGTTAGTTGGCATTAAACTGGTAACTTAGTCTATCGAAAAAAAATCACAGTAACTTTGTGGTGTTTTGTAATTTTACTAACGGTATTAGGTCAAGTTAGTAACTGATTGTCGGAGTGGCGGAATAGGTAGACGCGCTAGCTTGAGGGGCTAGTACCCGTAAGGGTGTGGGGGTTCAAGTCCCCCCTCCGACACCAGCAAATTTTAATTTAAAACTATCGGCTTATGTAAACCGTGGATTCACAGGCGCCTTATAGATCCACTAGATCCACATAATTTTTCCCACTTAGGCTCGGAGAACCAGATTGCGTTAAAAATCTATTAATACAGATTTAGTAAGTTATAACTTTTTCACTTACTTTCAAAATTAAGTTCTTTGAACTTTTAAATAGCCTGACTGATTTTGTTAAGCCTGACTGATTTTGTTAAGTTAACGTAGCTCCATATATCGAAAGTTCAATTTAAATTCGGCATTTTTTACCAGAACTTAAAATAGTGATATTCGTGGAGGTGGCGGGATTTGAACCCGCGTCCTTCAGACTTTTCACAGAGCTTCTCCGAGTGCAGCCAATTAAATTAAAGTTTTATACCCAATTGGCAGGTTAATAAAACTTTTGCCAGTTTAAATTTCCAACCGCAAGCACAGGCATCTTACGAATGTAAGTTCTACTTTATGACACCTTATTCAGTCCGTAGAACTTGAACTGAAAAGATGTTGCTGTTATTTAAGCAGCAATTGCGAGCTGTGGCTCGGCATTTATTTTAAAGTTTCCGGCTCTTTTACATGGTTCCGGAGACCATGACTCGCTTCCTCTGCGTCCAATACCGAAGTCGAATCCATTCACCCCCATATTTAACGCATTAGCTATACTTATCTTAGCAACCTCTGTCTGGTGCTGGCAACGATAAAATTAAAATTATTTAAGAGCGGTTATTTTAACCGATTTTTCAACTCGCGGTCTGACTCCCTTATTAAATCTTTTTGAATTATTGCCGCTCTTTTGTCGTAAGTCTTCTTTCCTTTTGCCAAAGCAACGGTCACTTTTACCTTGCCGTTCTTAAAATAAACTGATAGCGGAACGATAGTCCATGATTTTTCCTGAGTTTTGTGATATAAAAAATCAATTTGTTCTTTATGTGCAAGTAGTTTTCTTTTACGGTTTGGATCAAAAGTACCGAATCCAGAGGAGTACTCATATGGTGCTATGTTGACTAAATGTAGCCACAACTGGCCTTTTTCGACTTGACAGTATGCCTGTGTCAGAGATAGTCTTCCGCCGACTCGAATAGATTTTACTTCAGCACCTTTAAGTTCAATTCCGCACTCAAACGTTTCCAATATTTCATATTCGTACCTTGCACGCCGATTGTTGGCGACTAGCTTGTAATTTTCAGATTTCTCAGCGATTTTTTTATTTGAATTTGACTTGGGCTTGGGTGTCACTATATTAAACTACTTTTATTCTATGATTGAAATTCCAAGCACTATTTTAGATGCAATTGAAAGCTATTTGATTAAGCAGTACCCGCTTGAAGGTTGTGGTTTAATATCTGCAGATATTTCTTTTGACAAGTTAGATACGGTAGTTGGGTGGTTTCCGTGTAAAAATAAGGCAAAGTCAGCGAAACTCTACGAGCTTGATCCTGTTGACTATTTAAAAGCAGACCGGGCAGCAGAAGACAAACTTCAGCAGATTATTGGGGTAGTACATTCTCACACCCATTCTGATCCTTACCCCTCACCAACAGATGTAAATAACGCCCCGGATCCTAGTTGGCACTATGTAATAGTATCTCTGCGGTTTCCGTCCCCATCGACCCGAAGCTATAAAATTTTAGACGGGAAGATAAATGAAGAGAAAATTGTTATAACTTAGTACTAAAATATAAGTAAGTTAGTCAGAATTGATTTAAGCTTTATAAGTTTGTATTTCTGACGGACATAAGGAGATTTTATGGAAGTTGAAGTTAGATTACCTACAGTTTTAAGGCAGCATGCAAATGGAGCTGCGGTGGTCAAAGTGGATGCCGCCAATATCGGCGAGGTTTTATCCGAGCTAGCTTCTAAATATCCAGGTATGTCTGGTCAGCTCTTAACTGAATCAGGCGAGCTCCATAAGTTCGTAAATGTGTATCTAAATGATGACGATGTGAGATATTTGGATAAGCTGGATACAAAATTGAACGATGGCGATACGATATCGATTCTTCCAGCAGTGGCAGGTGGCAGTGACTGATATTGCATTACAATCGTCGAAAATTGCTTCTAGCATTTTGGATCTAATAGGGAACACTCCTATTGTTGATATATCAGAACTTTCTCCAAATCCGAAAGCTTCGATTTTTATAAAGCTAGAAGGTCAGAATCCAGGAGGTTCAATTAAGGACCGAGTGGCACTGTCGATGATTGAAACAGCTGAACGTGAAGGGCTACTGACACGGGGGTCAACTTTAATAGAGCCTTCGTCTGGTAATACGGGCATAGGAATGGCCTTAATTTGTCGGGTAAAAGGGTACAAATTAAAAGTTGTCATGCCTCCTAACGTTTCAAAAGAAAGACGTGAATTGCTTGAGATTTGGGGAGCGGAGATAATCGATTCTCCCGACGGCGAAGGATCAAATGGAGCAGTTAAACTGGCAAGAAAAATTGCATCAGATCATCCTGACTGGGTATTTTTATATCAGTATGCTAATCAGGCAAATCCGAAAGCTCATTTTGAAAATACTGGACCCGAAATTTTAAGGGATCTCCCTAACATTACTCACTTTGTGGCAGGATTGGGTACTTCTGGAACCTTGATCGGAGTAGGTAGCTATTTGAAACAGGAAAAACCTGAGGTTCAAATTTGGGCAGTGGAACCCCCCGCTGGGGAAGTAGTGGATGGGTTGAGGAGTTTGGACGATGGATACATTCCTCCGATCTTTATCGAAAACAATGGACCATTGCTTTTGGATAGAAAGACTGTAGTGGGTCCGCGGGACTCAATTATTTGGACCAAGAAGTTAGCTGAAGTTGGAATATTTGCTGGAATATCTACTGGTGCTGCACTGTCAGGAGCAATAAAGTGTGCAAATTCAATCGACACAGGTGTAATTTTGATAATTTCACCCGATGCTGGTTGGAAATATCTATCATCTGAAATTTGGACCTTGAGTATTGATGAAGCCGTCGAACGTACAAAGTCCACCATTTACTTCTAGTACCTTCAAGTTAAGTGTAATTTAGTTTCAAAAAGAAGTTGCTTTAACAATTGAATCGTTAAGTTGAGCTCACATAGCTTGTTATACTCTTTCTTCTAAATTAGTAGCTAGTCTGCGATTTTAGTTCCGAGTCAGTAGTGCATCGAGTCTTTTAATTTAATTAACATCAAGCAAGGTGGTTACCCAATTCCAATCATTTTAATGTTATGTTAATCCATGAATCAACATCGTCAGATACGCCTATTTGGCAGAGGTTGTTTACAATTTAATTTAGTTTACAATTACTGTAAACTCCTTATATTTGTAAACTAGATAGAGGTTACTAGTAAACTATTGATATGGAAGAAAAAATAAGCAACAACAAGATATTAGCTGATGGATTGGCATTGCTCAAAGACCAACTCAATGACAATTTCCAAATTGAACCAGTTATTGATTCCGACTCGCACAAATCTGAATCAATAACCATAAGATCAAGTTCTCCCCAGAGTTATAACTATTTTTATTGTGAAGTGTTTAAAGGTTTTCAACCGCGAGATCTCGACACTTTATATGGCAGGGTTGGTAGGAGAGTGCACCATGAAGGGTCTGCGCAAAATTTGCTTGTAATTAGCAACTACTTGAGTCCCAAAAGTAGAGAAATTCTTGAGGAGAATGAATTTAATTATATAGATCTTTCCGGTAATATACTTATCGCTTCGAAAACCTCTAGTTTGTTTATTCGAATTTGCACAAATTCAAAGTTGACTAAAACAAGGTTTGCCGACTCGCTCAAAAGCAATAGTGCTTTGAAGCTGATGAGATTTTTGGTTGATGTTCGACCGCCTTATGGTGTGGTTGAGATTCAAAAGGCAACTTCAATTAACCGTGGATATATATCTCGACTACTCAAAGTGATGTACGATGAAGGATTAATTGAAAAAAAGATTCGAGGGCCTGTAACTGAAGTTAATTGGTCGGCGATATTAAAATACTCCGCTGAACAGATTCCATTGTTTAAGAGACCTCAACTCTTCAAGTATATTTCTAAGATTGAATTAAATAGACTACTTGAATCAATGAAAGATTTGAAATTAAATGAAAAGCTGATTATAAGTGGTTCCTTTGCCGCATACGAGATTGAGCCGATTGCAGCTCCTTCTATTCTGGTTATGTATTCGAACGAAAATTTGGAAACAGTTTGTAGTGAACTTAATCTTCTTCAGACTGACGAGACTCCAAATGTAGTTATCCTTATGCCAAAAAATGATTTTTACTTGTTTAACAAAAGAACAGTAAACGACCTCAATCATGCTGCAATAAGTCAGGTAGCTATTGACTGTCTTTCAGGTGTTAGCAGAATGCCATCTGAAGGGGAAGCGTTGGTTGATTCGATGATAAGACATGAAGCAAACTGGCGATTGTCTAGTGTTACAGAATATAAAATCTAGATCGTCGGTAACTAGATGGAAAATAACACAGACAATACAGAAATAGATGTAATATACAAATTGGCACGAAGAGTGCTTTTAGATGCCTTAGAGGCACTTTGTGCACACATAGATTCATTAATTCTTATAGGCGCACAAGCAGTTTATTTTCACATTAATGATCCGAATCTTTCTAAAGGTGCTTATACCAAAGACGCAGATCTAATTATTGAATCTAATAAAATTGCCGAAGAGCCGAAGATAGGCGAATCATTAAAGAAAGGTGGATTTGAGTTAGACGAACAAGGCGGTCCGGGACATTGGATCAAATCGATTCAATCCGATAAAAAAGAGAGATCGATACCAGTAGACCTGATGGTACCAAGTTCGCTTCTCGAGAGAAACTCCCGTCGTCAAGCCAAATTAAAAGGCCACGAAGGTAAAGTTGCTCGAAAAGTGGACGGTACCGAATGTGTTCTAATTGATAAAGAGCCAAAAGTTATAAGTAGTTTTGAACCAGACACGAATTTAAGGGAGTATTCGGTTAATATTGCCGGGCCAACTTCACTTATAGTTGCCAAACTATTTAAAATTTATGAAAGAGCAGTACTTAGCAAAGATCAGAGCAGATTAAATAATAAGGATGCACTGGACATCTATAGACTTTTGCAAATTGTAGATACAGATCTAGTGGTACAAGATTTCAATCGGTTTTTAGAAGATTCAAAAGCAAAGAAGACGGCAGAAGAGGGTTTAAATTATTTAAGTGAGTGATTCGGTAGCCGTGGGGCCATCGGTGTAAAAATGCTCTCTGAAGCCTTAGGCGTACCTAGTAATAGAGCCCAACAGGTTGTAATAGAAATCGTGGACCAAATCTTAGGCAATATAAACTGAATGATTCCTTTAAAATTTCTGAGGATTTAGGACCAAAACTGTCAAACTAAATTAAAATTGAACTAGATGACAGCATTTACAAAGCCACCACTAAAACCGAATTTACCACAATATAAGTTTGTTTTATTGTTGCTTGCAAACATCGTAACTCCACCTGTACTTTTTGGCTTATACTTATTAAGTCCAAATTTTAGGGACATAGATATTGGCTACAGATGGGCTTATCTTTTGTTCTATTCTTTACTATCGTACTTGAGCTATATACATCAGAAAAAACGCACAATAAATTTAGAATCTGAAAATCAACAGTGGTTACCATGGTGGGAGCAGGAAGTTTATAAGCAGAGTCGAGATGATCATATTAATGGGAAAGTCTCTAACAAGTACTTTGGTTACATATTTTGGAGAGCATGGGTAGTCAGTCTTCTGGTATCACTTGTAATTACCACACTGCATTTCGTAATTTAACTTGAGTTTTTGAGATATATTTGATTTTCGTGCAATTGGCCTATTTTATAGACTGTTAATTAAAAGCTAATTGTCTTTCAACAGATTTAAATAAGTTCCTCAAGAGTTAATTCTTTTACTAATGTAACTTCAACTATTGAATTGATTTTTTGTAACAGAAGGATAAGAGGTTTGAAGTAATTAAGTGTTTTGATAGCTTGCGTTTAGCTGATGGAAAAAGTTCAGAAAGATTTATACTAGTTGATTTTGTTCGTTATTTTGATCAGAAGTTTGCAAGTTAGTTTCTTGATAATATTCATCTTCAAATTGTTTTTAGAGACAAATAATCCAGCCTCTCTTAGAATTGTTAAGTTATTCCACCATTAAACATGTGCCAGTTTTCAAAATCCTGTGTCTTTAATTCTAAATCTATTTCAGTTTCAATTTCAATTGAAAAATATGGGTTATAAATTAGCTTAAGA
Organism: Actinomycetes bacterium; assembly: GCA_021791915.1. Taxonomy (GTDB): domain Bacteria; phylum Actinomycetota; class Acidimicrobiia; order Acidimicrobiales; family JABEUL01; genus JAJZNL01. The sequence goes on from JAJYVQ010000067.1 coordinate 11,923, forward strand.
TTTGTAGAAACTATTGGTACATTCTACCTTGGCGTTATCGTAGGAATCCCCGGTTGAACTAGCGTTATGGACTTTAAGATCTTTCTTTAATCTTTGTCTGCATATAGAAGAAAAATATTGACTCCCACGATCACTGTGGTGAATAAACTTGCTCTCAGATGTATTTCTATTACATATTGTTATATTCAAGGCATCTAATTCAAGTTTTGTATCTATTTTTTTTGATAGCATGAATCCAACTATATTCTTTGATAATGCATCAGAAATAAATGGGTAGTGTGTCAGTTTGATTTTTAACTCATCGATTAGAATTATTTGATTGTCTCAATTTTTTGAAAAAAATAAACTAGACTTCAAGCACAGTTACTGCTTACTGAAAGTTGTTATGCTGCTTATTTTAATTTGCAATACTGCAACGTTTAAGAAATTGCACCCAAGCGTAATGAGTTTTCTAAAATAGTTTTCCTGTCGTATAATTGTATTTAAATGAACAACGACTCTCCAATTGGCATATTTGATTCGGGCTTTGGCGGATTAACTGTACTTAAAGCAATAAATGACG
>JAJYVQ010000068.1 GCA_021791915.1 Actinomycetes bacterium
ATAACTAGGATTTACCTCGTAACGGTGTCTATGTCTTTCCGTCACTACCTCATTGCCATAAAGTTTATGTATGACGGTTCCTGGCTCCAATTTTGCCATATAAGACCCCAATCTCATAGTACCGCCTTTATTAACGACTGCACCTTGATCGTCCATCAAATCAATCACTGGATGCTTTGTGGTTGGATTAAACTCCGTAGAGTTAGCATCTTCTAAGTTTGCCACTGACCGTGCAAAAGAACAAACCATTACCTGAAGCCCCAAACAGATACCCAAGCAGGGAATATTCCTAAATCTCGCATAATCTGCGGCTGCAATCTTCCCTTCAACTCCCCTTTCGCCAAATCCTCCGGGTATTACAATCCCGTCCAATTCGTCTAAACTCTCCACTGGTTGTTGAAAGTCGCCAGTATTTATCTCTTTTTGGGATCCAATCAGGTCGATAACAGACTCTGCTTGGATATAGAGCGGTTCGACTTTCACGCCAAAATAGAATCCTGCATGCCTCAGAGCCTCCACAACAGACAGGTATGCATCAGGCAGATTAACATATTTTCCAATTATGCCAATCTTGACTTCATGTAAGGAAGATTTTACGTTAGTTACCATCTGAGTCCATCTGCTCAAATCAATTGGGTGGTCTTCAGTATTGATATTTAAAAGTTTACATACTACCGAATCTAGACCTTCTTCATGCAAGGTAATAGGTATTTCGTAGATGCTATCTGCGTCAACTGCAGATATAACTCCTTCGATAGAAACGTCACACAACAAGGAGATTTTTCTTTTTAGACCATTTGGTAGGTTCTGGTCAGACCTACATACAATAATATCAGGCTGAATACCTCTGCTTCTGAGTTCCGTTACCGAATGCTGAGTAGGTTTTGTTTTATGTTCCCCTGAAGGTGCCAGATAGGGAACTAATGTCAAATGAATATAGCAAACATTTTCGCGCCCCACATCGGCTCTAAACTGTCGGATCGACTCCAAGAACGGCACAATTTCAATGTCACCTACAGTGCCTCCCACCTCACAAATTACCACATCGATACCGTCTTTTGCCAACTTCTTTACTCTTGACTTAATCTCGTCGGTAATATGTGGAATAACCTGAACGGTTCTGCCCAAATAGTCTCCTCTGCGCTCTTTGGCGATAACAGACTGATATATCGATCCAGTAGTGGCGTTTGAGTCTTTGTAAAGATTTTCGTCGATGAACCTTTCATAGTGTCCGAGGTCCAAATCGGTTTCTCCTCCGTCTTCTGTAACAAATACTTCTCCGTGCTCAAACGGATTCATAGTTCCAGGATCGACATTGATATATGGGTCGAGCTTGCACATAGTTACCTTAAAACCTCTCGATTTTAAGAGTCTTCCAAGTGAAGATGCAGTAAGCCCCTTACCCAAAGATGATGAGACTCCGCCAGTCACGAATATATACTTCGTATCTTTAAAACTCGCCAACAGCCAACCTCATCAATTATATAGAAATCAAATTTCCTTAATTATCTTAAATATTTCATATCTAACTTAGTATATGTTTTTTGAAAGAATGTAACTTAGATTAATTTTTTACACAGAATTAATATTCCACCTTTATTTCAAGCCCCAATAAAAGTATAGGAAAAGTATAGGTTTTAAAGGTAGATGTCAATTCAAATACATGAGAGCACTCTCAAACGAGATAACTCACAATTCACTGGATAACCCTACACTGAACTAAATCTACATACTACAGACATAATAATCAACAGTTCAATCCACTCAACTCTCATTAACTTAGTTCAGATTAAAATTTTACCATCACCAATTTTTTTTAAAAGCCTGTGTAAAATAGCTTTATCTAGCCACTTCTAAGACTCTGATACTGTTTAAACCAAATGGCCAGCTAGGCTAACAGCGGTCAAAACTTGTAATCATAACACACTTTAGGATTCTATTTCAAAGATTTCAGGCTGCATTCCTCATTTGGCCAAATCAAAATGAGACTTATCTCAAATGGTATATCAAATGATATTACAAATTGTCTTCGGCTCAACATTGCTACAAAATTGTGCTTATCTATAAAAGGTTTTAAGTAACCGAGTTGCAATATAGCAATATCACAATAAATAACATAAATCAACGATAATAGGCTACTAGTAACGAAATTTTATGCTTAGCTTAAATTCCGATTAGCGGTTACTTTTTTGCATATCAGCAGCCTCTAAAAGCTCCTTTGCGTGAGCCAAGCCAGATTCAGTTCCCGTAATTCCCGACAACATCCTATTTATCTCTTCTGCTCTCAAATTATCACTAAGTTTTTCGATGATCACCTCTGTAGTATCCGAATTAGTTTTGGATATCTTGAAATGACTATCGGCAAACGCCGCAACCTGAGGCAGGTGGGTAACTACTAATATTTGTTCTTTCGTCGCAAGCTTCGCAAGCGACTGACCGATATTTAGTGCTGTCTGACCACCGATTCCAGTATCTACTTCATCAAATATCAACGCTGCTCCATCTGTTACATATTTAGCTCCATTTTTTAAGGCCAAATTTAAAGCCAACATTATCCTTGATAGCTCTCCTCCTGAAGCTACTTGAGATATTGGATGCAAACCTTGGGAAATGTTTGTTGAAATCAAAAACTCTACGTCAGTCGAACCTGCACCTTCGACCCTTATCTCAAACTGAGCTTCTGTCAGTGCAAGCTCTTTTAGATAGTTCAGTACTGTATCTTGGAGTTCTTTTACCGCAGATCTCCTTTGTTCGGTAATTTCTGTTTTTAGGTCGGTAACTTGAATTTCTAACAGTTCTTTTTCCCTATAAAGCATCTGCTTAGAATCAGTTGAGTTTTTTGCTAAGTCTATTGTCGCTGTCAATTTCTTTTCCGTATCTAACACCTGCGAAATTGTACCCCCGTATTTTCTTTCGAGCTTTTTTAACATCTGAATTCTTTCTGAAATCTGATCCAAGTACGTAGAATCTAGGGTGATCTTATCTGCAATATTATTTAAATCGTATGCCAGATCACTTATCTCTGTCCGAACTGAAAGCAGCCTTTGCAAAATTCCTTCTGCCAACTCTTTAGGTAGAGTCTCTATACTCCCTATCGCTCTACTAACTTCAGTTATTGCGTCCGAAAAACCAGATTCGTCTAAAGATACCAAATGTGTTCTTGCTTCGACTGCTGCGGATATTATTTTTTGAGATTCCGACAAAAGTTCCTGTTCTTTAATTAACTCATCTAACTCGTTTTCGGAAGAAATTTTACAGCTTCTGATCTCCTCCAACTGTGACTCATAAAATTCCACCTCATTTATACTCAGCTTTCCCGTTTCAAATTCAGCAAGCTGACGGTTAACTTTTTGTAATTTTTGTTTTAGATTATCAAGATCCGAAGAATCGATTCCAGCAAAATTGTCCAAAACTTTTGACACGTAAGTCGGTTTTAAAAGTTTCAGTTGAGAATGCTGACTGAATATCTCAATTAAAGCCGACCCCAGTGAATTAATTTCCGAAATCGGTACCAGCTCTGAATCAATCCATGCTTTTGATTTACCCGACTTATTTACTGACCTTACTAACTGCCTATTTCCATTTATGGCATCTTCAAACACCGCTTCAAGCAAGCAGTTATTCCCATAAGGACCAACCAAACTGTTGGATGATTTCTGTCCCGATAGAATTGATAGCGCTTCTACAACTAGGGTTTTACCAGCACCGGTTTCTCCAGTCAATACATTAAATCCCGCTTCAAAATTTATTTCTAAATCCTGAATAATACCTAAATTTTGTACACTTAAGTATTTCAACATCTGTCTTTTTTAAAACTTTGATTTAAGTCTTTTAATAAAGTATTCACTTTCATCGAATTTAACTAGTTCGATATGCTCTTTTTTTGTGACTATTTTTACACCGTCAAATTCTTCCAAAACTCCCCTAACTTTGCCATCAATAACAAGAGATGCCTTCCGATCTGAACTATTTATTAGTTTTAGCTCGGTGGATGGATCCAGAACCAAAGATCTGTCAAAAACCAAATGAGGCGCTATGGGAGTAACAATAATTGAGTCGAGGCTCGGTTCCACAATCGGACCTCTAATAGAAAAGTTGTAAGCGGTAGATCCAGTTGGAGTTGATACAATAATTCCATCTGCACTATAGTTTTCAAATGAAAGCCCATTTATTTCAAGCTCAAATCTTATTGTTTTTCCAGGCTCGACTTTTTCAACTACAACGTCGTTTAATGCAACAAACCCATTTTTAATCTCTTCGTAACTATTTTTACGATCAATAAAGATTTGAGCGCCCAACAACATACGTCGTTCCAAAGTAAAGTTACCACTTAACAGTTTTTCCACATTCTTGAGTACCAACCCAGGCTCAACTTCGGTCAAATATCCAAGGTGCCCCATATTCACACCCATTATAGGCACCTGTTTGTTTGACATGATGCTTACCGCTTTTAATACCGTTCCGTCACCACCAATAGCTATAACAAAATCCTGATCAACTAAATCTTCTGGTCCAACTTGGTCGATTACGTCAATCTTCTTAGAATTTAAGCAGGCGACAATATTTTCTTTTAGTACACAAACTTCTTTTTGATCGGTTGGAGAGACTATTCCAATTTTCATAATATTAACTAAACTATAGTTCCAAAGTGCTTACAATTTGTTCAAATCCTATTGATTCTAAGTTTCCCGAGATAGCTCTCATAAAAAATTCCCTATTGCCACTGCCACCTTTAATTGGCGACTCTACGACCCCAGTAACATAAGTATTGTTCTGAACAAATGAATTGTAAATTTTTTCCAAAGACTCAATCCAATATCTTTTTTCTTTGACTACTCCCTTGCATTTACTTGCCACTTGATGAGAAACTTCAAACTGAGGTTTAACTAACAAAACAAGCTCTGTACCCTTAGTGCAGAGAATGTCGGTAAGTTTAGGTATAATCAACGTCAGAGAGATAAATGACAGATCTCCGACAATTAAGTCAAAGACCTCACTCGAATTCAAAAACTTATATCTGTCCTCTAATGTTATATTCTTAAGATTAACTTTTTCAAAACTGTCGACTTTTGGATGTGATCTTAGTGATGCATCAAGTTGGTTCTTTCCCACATCAACGGCAATAACACGTTTTGCGTTTTTTCTTATTAATACTTGAGTGAATCCACCTGTAGACGATCCCGCATCAAATACAATTTTCTCGGAAGGATCGATATTAAAATATTCAAGCGCATATAAAAGCTTAATTGCACCGCGAGATACCCATTTAATCTCGGGTTCTATCAAAATAGAATCAACGTCTGATACCATTCGCGACGGTTTTTCCGCCACTGATTTGTTTACCAGAACCTTCTTTTCCAGTATAAGTCTCTGTGCTTCCTGTCTACTGGAAGTCAGTTCCCTTCTTACTATTTCTGAATCTAATCTGCGTCTAATTTTAAATTTAAGAACTAACTTTTCTTAGCCGGAGCTTTCTTGGACGTAGACTTTTTAACCGGAGCTTTCTTAGCCGTTGACTTCTTAACAACTGATTTCTTAGCTGTTGACTTCTTGGCTGGAGCTTTCTTGGACGTAGATTTAGTTACGCTTGCTGACCCTACTGGCTTGACTGTTTTTGACTTTTTACCGCCAGTAGATCGTCTTACAATCGACTTAGCATCAGACAAGATTTTATTAACAATCTTTTCAATATCGTCTTTCCTAGCTAAGTTTAACTGTGCAACTTGGCTTTTAACCTCGCGAGAAATGAAGGTTGCAAATGCCTCTGAGTTCTTTCTGCTTTTTTCCATTAGTGCATCGACTGCTTTAGCTGATTTCTCTCTTTGGATTTCGCCTTCTTTGACTAAATCATTTACTATTTCTTTTGCGCGAGCAGAAGTCATTTGACCTATATTCATGCTTGCATCTATTGTTCTTTTTAAAACTTCAAATTGTCCCATATATATACACTAGCAATCTATTTCACCCTTTGTAAAAAAAGTTGAAATAAATAGCAACTTTCAATACTATTATCTATTGAATCAACGTTTCTAGAATTTTACGAGTATTTAAATAATCCAAATATTACAGTACGCTTGTACCTTAATTTTTTGTGCATTAATATCTAACCACTAAATTTCTAAGAATACCATCCTGTAACATCAATAATTATATTTACAGATGTATTACCAAAGTTCGTTACCGTAATTTCGCCATTATTTCCCAATTTCACCAATGCTAGGTTAGCTACTACTGGATTGTTTGGGCTATAATTTAAGGTACTCGTATCCTGTAACAGAGATTCGCCGCTATTTGCTACTAAATATCCACTCCCCCCATTTGAGATCACCGTAATATTTGTTACCAAAACAGAATCTGCCGTATCTATATTGAAAACAGAAGAAGCATTAAAAGAGACTGCCGAATTTGGTTTAATCTGACCAATGGTTGGATCGTATATTGTTCCGAATCTTGAATCTACAACCCTAGTGGGGTCAATTGGCGTAAAGGTCAGGCCGTTGGACAACTGATTCGAAGAGTCGGTAAAATATCCGTCAAGATCAACAATAAGATTTATGAATCCACTTGCATTGGAGACTGTAATATAACCAGATTTATTCACTAGACTAATTACATGGTTCGCTACAGTGAGTCCCGAACTCCAGTTCAAATTCGAAGTATTTAGGTTTGAAGTTGCTCCTACAGAAAGATATCCTTGAGTTGATTCATTTGTTGCAGTAATATTCAGAGAAACAGCCTGAACCCCTTGAAGCGGTACACCACCATATCCTGCAACTTTAACTTGTATATTGCTCCCCGGTCCTATAACCATATTAGAACATTGATTTGCTGGCGCTACACTTCGAGAATCACATATTCGTGTTGGTATTGAAGGTTTAAAAAGACCTCCCCCTGGAAGAGATGGTCCAATATAACCTTCGAGATCAACGACTAAATCAACATTTCCAACATCGTTATAAAAATCTACTGTTTGAGTAGGACTCAGTGAAACCTCAACAAGGTTAGCCTTTGTTGAACCTTTGTTCCAATTTAAAACGGAAGTATTTGGTCTTGACTCAGATGAATCATAAGCAGTTAAAAAACTTGACGAGTCGGTATTCGTGACCGTCACGTTTAGATAGACTCCAGTTGCAGTAGATGGAATATATTTAGTCAAAGATACGCTTAATATCGACCCTGAACTCAGTGTCATTCCCGCATAGGCGTTATTTGAACCGTATCTAGTATCCACTACTCTGACCGGCGACAGTGCATGATAACTACTGTCGTTTATTGGATTTAACGGTGCTGGTTCGATCGGAAGCGGTACAGAAGTCGACGGAAAGGGCAAACCACAAGTCTGTCTTAACAAAGTTAAACTAATTGCTGTAGTAGGAATTTTAATAACTCTATATGAATATACTGGATACGAGTAAGTTACGTTCAAAAGAATTTTTCCACTTTGATTAAACTCTGTAAAGCCGCTGGGGGTCGAATTCTGAACTACTGCTCCCCACGCAACTAGATTGTCATTTCCGTTATCATAAGCATAGAAAGACCCTGTAGCTTGAGTGTTGGTTCCACTTGGGTTAAGGAATTGATGGAGTACCGACGCTGTGCCACTAGCTTGGTCTACATTAACTTCGAGTCCATTTGCAACACCCTGTGAATTTGTATGATCATCGTAAAGGTAAATGTGGTTAAGGTCTTTTCCAAAATATGCACTGTGCTGACCATAAAATGTTCCTTGCGAATCACCAGTTACTAAAATATGCTGTTCATTGTCGCCAACAACGTTATTCCCGCCTAACTTCCAAATTATTTTTGAAGTATATTTATTAATTTCATAGACGGCTGAAGTATTTCTCATACCAACAAGTACCCTTGAGCCATTCGGGGATACATCAATAGAATTGCAGTGATATGGACTTACGATGTTGGATCCTACGGAAATAAGACGGTGCAACGATTCACTTAACGAAACGTGATAAATTGGATCCCATTCCCAAATTAGTTGTCCCAAACTATTGTACTCTTCCAAGACACAGTCCAAATAAGTCATATTGCTTCCATATCCAAAAGAACTAAAGTTCCCACCTGAAACAGATTTATCGACGAATCCATACATATTACCGTCGGGCCTTACTAAGAAATCATGAATATCTGGTATGCCAGAAGGTGGCTCGAAAGTAGTTTGTGTTTGGTTTGCGATATTGAACGAAGTAAAACCGTCGCCGTATAAGTCTGCACCAGCAAATATTGTTGAGAAATTCCCATTCCCAATATAGTTAAATTCGGTACCAGCTCTACTTTGATACCAGATAGGTACTCCATTTGTATCCAAAATAACATTCTCCGCAAAGCCTGTGTTTAGAAATGTCGTAAGATAATATCCCTTTTGAACCGCTTCATATTTATGAACTGTCAGGTGTGGAAAACTAGGTGGCAAACACCTAATCCAATATTGGGCATCTGAATTAGAGAAATCAGATGATGGGGGTCCAATCACCACAAGAGCTTGATTTGCATAGATCTGACCGTTAATTGTAAAAGATTGATTTGACGTACCCTCAAAAGATAACGCTGAGCTTGCTCCTTCAACATTTAAAGTTATGGTATTTGAAATTCCATCACAGTAGATCGCATAGTTATGAGTATTAGGAGAAAAACTTGGGAACATCGGAAACTCGCTAATATTAATGTCTGATATCGAAGTTCCTGAAAAATTCAAATCAATCGGTGCATTTCCAAATGAGTATAAAGTCCCATTGCTTGATGCAACGTAGACATCTCCCGCATAATAAGTTGGGGAAGTATCAATAGCCCCAGATACTGTCATGGTCTTCAAAGACGAACACTGTGGCATGGGCGATACTGCGACACACGAGGTATCGTCGGATGGAAAAACGTATAAAGTGTCGTTTGAACCCCCAACAAACAATAAACCATTTGCCACTGTTGGTGCAGGTAAAGGGACTGTCGACGATAAATTATTTGTGATCGAATATTCCCAGTTTGGCGAACACACTAAAGACAAGGTCGTAGAACAAGTAATTTGGTTAATCACATTATATGAATAAAGCTCATTTGAACCTTCAATATACAAAATATTGTCAAATATTTCGATTGGAGAATAGAATTGACTAAAACTTCCTGCAACTGCACCTTGCCAAATTGGACTGCACGTTCCATTCGAGCAGTTAGTAATACCGTTAGCATCGAATCCGTAAACGTAATTAGATGCTGTAAATACTTCACCTGTCGAGCTATCCACAGCCACTCCCAGTTGATCCTCAGCTGACTGAGCAGTCCACTCCGGATTGCATACATCTGGTATCCCCCTACAGTTCACAACCCCATTTGCATCAAATGCCAAAAGTTTCCCACCGCTTGTGGAAAAAACTGTTGTGTTATAAATAGCAGGCGGCATGTAACTTTGGTTTCCGTAAGGTGCACTCCACAAGGGGTTACAAACTAGCGAAGAAGACGAGGAGGTACAATTTACTCCAGTTGTGCTAAAGGAATAAAGTCCAATTGAATCATGCACTATAAAGTTAGATCCAAAAATCACTGGAGTACTCATATTAATTCCACCCATCGGTTCGGTTGACCAGAGCGGAGTACAAATGATTGTAGTTCCACTACAGTTTTGGCTCCCTGTGGCATCGAACGCATACACTATATCTGCAACGCTAATTAACAATAAATTGCCACTTACTACAGGCGTTGCATACACAGGTTGATTTGGTGGGGTCGCAAATGTAAATTGAGGAGTACAAATATCCATTGAATTAAATGAACAATCGTTTAATCCAGATGGATCAAGTGCTACAACTTGACCATTAGTGTTAGCTACATAAACGTGTCCCAATGCAACAACTGGTGACGAACCTACAAATGATCCAGTGCTATTAAACTCCCAAGAATACGAAAGAGCTCCAATGTTTTGATTACCTAAGGTATTACCACCCATATTGAATGGAGATGAAACAGCAATTGAAGGAGAAATGTAAACTATACCCACAAATACAACACAACACATAAAAATTAAAAATGTTTTAATTAGTATTTTCTTCATAATATTTATTATGTCTAACCTTTAAAAAATGCGTAACTGTTAGAGTGCATACGAACAATAAACATTCTACTTTAAAAAAAACAACTTATGACCGTTCAGAACTATTTGTCAACCGAACCAAATCTTAATGGTCAAAAAGTTAAGGACTGGTTAGCCATATGATTAAATTTTTCATCTGAATTATGTTTTTACTTCACACTTTTGGATAAATCTTGCAGAGAGAAGTTACGAAACTGTTGCGAATGAACCAGAATGAAAAGTTAAACTGAACCTACTTTAAATCTCATTAAAGCCTTAATAATTTTATGAATGCAAGTATTTTATATCAGAAACCATTTGTATTGGCGCAAATTACAGTGTGTATACATCAAATAAATTCTTGAACTACCAAGCTACAATTATTGTAGCTACTATTTAATTTTGATATTCTATGCCAGCAGATTTGCATAGCTTCTTTGCATTTGTTGTTCAACTAAAAATAATTTAAGCTCTAAATGTCTTTAGTTAAGTAAAATTGTTGAGTTAACTTAACGAGCACAAGGTCTCTAAATCAACTGACTATTGCTAACAATATTTGAACTGACTAGCATACTAACAATGATTTAAGTTACCGTTCCATCAGTTGACTAGAAGCACTCTTCATATTTAGAAAATACTGAATATGCTACCATTTAGATGATGAAAAGACACAAAGTATTTTATGCGGATTTGTAGGTTTTTGTGTTATTTTGCAGGTTTCGAGAAGATCTGGAGCCATATTACATGCTAGATTCTACGCTGAAGACGGACAGTTCTGGTATGCAGATGCCTATAATCACAGTTTCTTAAGTAACTTAGTGCGACCAGATAATGGTTATTTACTGACCTTACAACGACTACTGGCTCAAATTGATGTTCTATTTCCCCTTAAGTATGCCCCGCTATTTTTTAATATATGTGCATTGTTAATTCAAACGATACCGATATTGTATCTACTGTCAAATCGTCTAAGCTCAATTTTCGAAAAAGAATACCAGAGAGTTATTTTATGCTTAGTCTATGTTGCAATGCCCAATAGTTTTGAAGTTAGCTTAAATCTCACCAACTCTAATTGGAGACTGGCTCTTCTTTCTATCCTTATATTAATTGCCAAAACCCCAAAAACAAAATGGCAGGCTTTAGTAGATACATCTATTTTTACAATGACTTGTTTAACAGGACCGTTTGCAATTTTTTTACTACCGTTTGCATTATATAAATTGTTTACCGAAAGAAACAAATTTAATGTTAGCTTTTTGTCGATCTCAATTGTGGGTTTAATTATTCAAGGCTATTTCGTAAGACAATCTAAAACTACGTTATTTCCCCGAGGTATTTTTTATGCGGCAAAAGAATTAATTAAAGTATTTAATGGGCAGGTGATTATCGGAGCCATTCTGGGAATGAACACTTACAATAAAATATATAAGTACTCAATTTGGAATGATAAATATTTACAGATTTCGATCTTTCTATTCGGTGCGTTCTTATTTGGATGGGTATTTTTTAAATCTAATTCGGCAATAAGATGTCTAATTCTATTCGGATTGATCATAATGGCTTCAGGGAACTTATCCATTCGCCCTGGCGAAACTTCTGCAATGTCACTAATGACAGCTCCAGGATCCAGTGTCCGATTTGAATATATATTAATATTTTCATTTTTTGTATCAATACTTTGGCTTATATTTAATGACCGAAATTTAATTATGAAAACAATCGCAGTTGCACTTTTGTTGCTCGCAGCTACCATAGGCATACCAGGTGACTGGTTTTTCCCCGCTTTTTCAAGCTATGACTTCTATCACTATGTCGCAATTTTTAATAAGGCTAAAAAGGATAGTATCGTAAGCTTTCCCATATATCCAGAGCCTTGGAAAGTAATTTTGATTAAACATTAACTACATTTAATATATCAAAGAGCTCAGTTCCACAATATTTATCGTTTATAACGAAGTGCATTTGGAATGGCTTAAGATTTGAATCTGAGCTAATTGCAACTACTTATTTTATCCGCTAATGACATGGTTTTAATTTTACCTACTAAATTACGCTTATGCTTCGTTTAGGCCCCCTAGATTGAACAGATTGAGAAAATAGCGACAGCTGGAAATATGGTGCAATAAGCGTCAGGCTTAGCATATAGGAATTAATATTAGTTAAATATCTAGAGAAATTTCTTTTAAAATTCTCTAGATATTAGGTGATTGTTGAACCACACTCGACCGCAATCCCCGTCCGTAAGGGCGGGGTCAAGGTCGCCTATTGCGAGGCGATCTTCCCTGGCGGTTGGGAGATTGCTGGGTTTCGATGTATCGCTTGATGATCTCA